>JBEKVA010000561.1:0-2986 GCA_049514475.1 Spirochaetia bacterium | reverse complement strand
GCGGTGAAGAAGGTCACCGAGGCACTGCGCAGGGAAAAGCCCGCCCTCGCCTCGGCACTGGAGCGGGTGGCCTCGGTGGGCCTGGAGGCAGAGGAGCTGGTGCTCACCTTCTCCGCGACCGATCACTTCCAGGGAGAGGTCGTGCTGAAGGACAAAGAGATGATCGCCGCACGGATGGCTCCCCTCCTGCCCCGCGTTTCGCGGATCAGGCTTGCGTTCCACGAGACGAAGGTGGAGCCGGTGAAGGTCGACCAGCGGGTGGAGCTCCTGCGAAAGGTTTTCCGCGGCGAGGTGGTGAAAGGGGACGCCGATGGCGACAAATCCGTTTGACATGTTCAAGCAGCTGCAAGGGCTGCAGTCCCAGGTCGGCGAGATCCAGGAGAAGCTGAAGAACGTGAAGGTCACCGGGTCCGCCGGCGGCGGCATGGTGACCATCGAGATGAACGGCCAGATGCAGGTGGAGAAGGTCGGCATTGCCCCCGAGGCCGTGGACCAGAAGGACATCCCCATGCTGCAGGACCTGGTGCTTGCCGCGGTCACCGACGCGATGGACCGACTGAAGGAAAAGATCCGCGAGGAGGTCTCCCAGGCCACCGGCATGCTGGGACTCCCGCCCGGATTCCTCGGGTTCTGAAATGAACGCGCTGGAAAGGCTGATCGGCAACCTGGCGCGCCTGCCCGGGCTGGGCAGGAAGAGCGCCTCGCGGATCGCCTACTTTCTCCTGCGCGCCGATGAAAACTACGTCTCTACCCTCGCCGAGGACCTCGCGCGGCTGCGGTCCACCATCCACAACTGCAGCGTCTGCGGCACCTACACCGACGTGGACCCCTGCGGAATCTGCAACGATCCCCAGCGCGATCGGAGCTCGATCTGCGTGGTGGAGGAGCCCCGCGATGTTCTTACGATAGAATCCATCCACGAGCACCACGGGCTGTACCACGTGCTGGGGGGAGCAATTTCACCGATCGATGGCATCGGGCCTGACAACCTGCGTATCGCCGGCCTGCTGGAGCGGGTGCGCGGCGGCGGCATCACTGAGGTGATCCTCGCTACCAACCCGACGGTGGAGGGAGAGACGACGGCGCTCTTTCTGGTGAAGGCCCTGAAGGACAGCGGTATTCGTCTCTCGCGGATAGCCTTCGGCCTGCCGGTCGGCGGGGACCTGGAGTTCGCCGACAAGCAGACCCTGGCGAGATCGTTCAAGGGGCGGAACTTCTTTTGATTCCCTCCCCAGGCTCTCGCAATCGCACGCTTGCGTGCGTGGTCTGCTTCGCAGCCGGAATGCCGCCAGGAGCGACCGCGCTGCCGCACTGGGGACCCTTTCGCACGGCCTTCCGCCGTGCTACAGTTTATCCACCAGTATCGAACACTTGCCCGACGGAATGGGCAGCGTCTTGCTGCGGGCGCCGAACAGGTCGATGGTCAGGTAGTACAGCTTCTCGCTCTCCAGGTGCACTTCCCATCCCCTGCTGCTCTTTATGTTCAGCCCGATGATGTTCTCCAGCATCAGCGACACCGTGGTGAGCGCCGTGTAGGGAACGAACATGGTGCGCGGGAAGCCCTTCTTTCCCGTCCATTTCGCGGGGCCCTCGGTGTGCGGGGCATACGCCTCGAAGAGCGAGCCCTTCTTGCCGTTGCTGGTGTACAGCCCGTCAAGCACGTGGTAGAGGTGGCGGATGGCGAACTCGCGCGCCAGGTCATGGCGCTTGTACTTCTCAAGCCCCTTGATGACCATGTAGTTGAAAGGCGGGTACACCGAGCCGTGGTACCCCCCACCCTGCGTGTCGAAATGCTTGTCCTTGACAGCCAGCGTAGGGAAAGGGTTCTCGATGCCGAACTCGTGGGGGTCCACCAGGTGCTCGATCAGCCTCTCTCCCCGGGCCTCGTTGGGAATTTCGGCGATGAGGGGCCAGAAGGAGGCGATTGTCTTGACCTTCAGCCGCCTGTCGGATTCGTCCAGGTCGTAGTAGAAGCCTTCCTTCTCATCCCACATCAGTGAATTGATCTTGGTCTTCAGGGAGAAGTAGGCCTTCTTGTAGCTGTAGTTGGTTTCCTTGTCGTTGACGATGTCGGCAAGCTCCGAGATGTAGAAGGCCGCGAGGGCCATCTGCGCGTTGAAATCGATCGGGTAGCACATCCCGTCACGGGGGGAGTTCTCCATCATGGTGGCGGCCAGGGGGACGGAGTACAGGCCGTTGGGTGCCTTGAATGTTTCCTCGACCCACCGGTAGTACTTTTCCAGGACGGGAAGCACTTCGCGGATGCGCTTCTTCACCCCGAGCTTGTGGTAGATGTTGAACTCGGCCCACGCGAAAAGGGGCGGAAGCACTCCCTTGGGATTGTCCTTGGAATGCACCGGCTTGCCATCCGATTCCCGGTATTCCCCCCTGATGGCCCCCGAGTCTTCCTGCTTGGCGTAGAAATTGTCCAGCGCCGTCATCACGGGGTAGATGCGGTTCGAATAAACGAGAAAGAACGAGGAAAAGCAGGCATCGAACTGGTTTATCTTCGCGCTTTCAGGATGGCTGAAATATCTGCTTGAAAAGCCGTTCTGCGATGTGCCTTTCTTCCAGAAATCCTTTATGAGGTTCCACGTTTCGTCATAGAGGGAAACCAGATCCTGATCGTAGAAATGTATCTTCGGGAAGTCCTTCTTTACCACTCACGTTCCTCGCTCATGTTCAGCGTATTGTAGCATGCCATCGCTCTCCGTCAAACGCATTTTTCATCCGCGAGTGGAAAAGCACGGTCCAGACGCTGATTTTGATGCCGGAAGACGACTTTTTGACTGCGCCCGAGCGTGAAGACCCAACATCGAATGTACGGAGAGCCGACCATCATCGTCAAGCGATACCCGTGCGGCGCAGCATTTCCCGCTGACGCGTCCCTGCCAGCGCAGGTGGCGGAGACCGAGCAAGGATCGGATTAGGGTCGTCGGTGCCGGGTTTGGCCGAAGGCAACGATATGCGATTCTCCTAGCTGAGT
>JBEKVA010000560.1:0-4995 GCA_049514475.1 Spirochaetia bacterium | reverse complement strand
CGCGCATCCGCGGCTTTCCCCGCAACCTCGGCACCCACTGCGGCGGGGTGGTCATCACCCCGGGACCCATCACCGACTACACCCACGTGCAGACCTCGGCGCTGGGCTACCCGCTGATCGCCTGGGAGAAGGACGCCACCGAGGAGGCGGGCTTGGTGAAGATCGACCTGCTGGGCAACCGGTCCCTGGCCGTGCTGCGCGACACCTTCGAGCTGGTGGAGCGTAACCACGGGGTGCGCTTTGAATGGGAGAGCTTCGACCCGCTGGCTGACCCTGACACGCGGGAGCTGATTGCCGGAGGGAAAACACTGGGCGTCTTCTACGTGGAGTCTCCGGCCACGCGGCAGCTTCTCACCAAGATGCAGCACGGGGACTACGAGAACCTCGTGATTGCCAGCTCCATCATCCGTCCGGCGGCAAACCAGTACATCCGCACCTTCGTCAAACGGCTGCACGGCGCCCCCTACCAGCCGCTGCATCCCCTCATCGAGAACACCCTCGCCGAGACCTTCGGGGTCATGGTCTACCAGGAAGACGTCTCCCGCGTGGCCATCGACCTTGCGGGCTTTCCCATCGAGGAGGCCGACCGGCTGCGCAAGATCCTCTCCAAGAAGGACCGCGACCTGAAGCTGCCCGACATGCGCGAGAAGTTTTTCCGCGGCGCCCGCGCGCGCGGGGTGCGGGAGGAGACGGTGGTGAAGGTCTGGGACATGATCCTCTCCTTCGACGGCTACTCCTTCTGCAAGGCGCACAGCGCCTCCTACGCGCAGGTCTCCTACCGCGTGGCTTACATGAAGCGCTTCTACCCGCTGGAGTTCATCGCCTCGGTGATCAACAACGGCGGCGGCTTCTACGGCCGGCAGACCTACCTTGATGAGTGCCGGCGCATGGGCTTTCCCATCCTGCCGCCCGACGTGAACAGGAGCCGCTGGGAGTACACGGTGGAGGGGAGCGGCCTTGCGGGCGATAAGGACGGGGGCGGCGGCCCGTGCGGCGGGCTGTCGGCATCCCACTCCGCGGAATACCGCGGAAGGGCTACGGGCGGATTGCGCGTGGGTCTGGGCCAGCTGAAGGACGTGCGGCTGGAGCTCGTGGAGACCATCGTTGCCGAGCGCGAGCGCGGCGGGCCTTTCATCGGCTACCAGGATTTTCTCCGCCGCACGCCTTGCCGGTTCAACGACCTGCGCATCCTCGTCAGGTCAGGCGCCCTGGACAGCATCTCCGACGGGTACACCCGGCCGCAACTTTTTTTCCGCTGGCAGAACAGGGAGAAGGAGGGGCTCGGTTTTCTGCCGCCGACCCCGCCGATCCTCGGCGACTACCCGCAGAGGGTCAAGCTCGTCGACGAGGTGAAGACCATGGGCATCGTCATCTCCCACCATCCGCTGGAGCTCTTCCGTCCCCGCATCGACAGGATCGTGCAGCACCATCATCTGCAGCCGTTCATTGGTTCGATCGACATCCCTGAGTGCAGGGGCCGCAAGGTGTGGACGGCGGGCATCCTCGTGACGGGAAAAGAGGTTGCCACGAAGAAGCGCGAGCCGATGATATTCGTAAGCTTCGAGGACGAGCAGGCCATCTTCGAGACGGTGCTCTTTCCCGACGCCTTCGAGCGTTTCTACCCGCTGCTGGACGACGGGTGGGCGTTCCTCGTCTACGGCAGGGTGGAGGATGACCTGGGCGCCCTGGCCATCAGCGTGGAGAGGCTCGTGGCGATCTCCCGACGCTCGGAGGAAGAGCAGGAGTCGATACGGGGGGCGGCGGTGGGAAATGCCGCGGTTGCCCCTGTGCGGCCGCCGGTATTCATGTGGGGTAGGGCTCAGGCTGCCATGCACGCATACATGTGCTGACACGATCCAAGCGTAGTCTCTCCCGAGGCGACTTTGGTGTCAGATTCCCGACCCCGCGGCGTTTGACTCGTAAAAAATCGACACACCCTGATTGCCGTCTTGGAGCGTGCTTGGCCGTGATAGCCGTGCTTCTGAAGGCTGGTGCGGATACGAAGGCGAAAAACGTCCATGTAAACTCGGGAAGTCCGCTCTATGGACTGATTGCCCTGGCCGGTGCGGGATGGGCTGCGTCCCCGGGTTGCCAGGCTCCCCGCGTTTTGTCAGCTGTGTCGCCGGCATTGCGACAAAGGTGGGCGTCTGGTATGCTGTCTGCAGAGGAAAATGCGCTGATGAACGTACTACGCAGGGAAATGGGCGAAAAGGATATCGGAATCGAAGTCATGACGAATCTGAATGCGGACACCATTGCAGAGTTCCGCTCCGCCCTGTATGCCGAGCTGGAACAGCCGCAAGAGATTGTCGTGCTGGATCTGCTGAGGGTCCACAGCATCAACTCGGCGGCCCTGGGCGCAATCCTCCTTTTTCAGAAGAAGGCGCTGGAGAAGGGGAAGCACATCCGCATTGGGAAATGCAGCGACGAGCTGCGCGCCACCCTGCACGCAATCCGCATGGACGAGATCCTCGACATGCCACAGGAGAACCCCCCGGCCGCTCCGCGTTGACAGCGCCGCCGGCGGCTACTATTCTGACCGCGCGTCCCGGGGCGGCTAGCTCAGCTGGTTAGAGCGTCTGGTTTACACCCAGAAGGTCGGGGGTCCGAATCCCTCGCCGCCCATTCCTAAGTTCTTTTCTGATATGTATTTGTCATGGTGGTTCAATTTTCCAAGACAGACCGGAACCAACGCTACGTCAAAGAAAATTGGCTCTACCCAGAAATTCTTCTTGACGCCGAATCCTCTGCTTGATAAGACGGCAATATGGGCAAGCGAAAAGTGCCGTTGTTTCTTATGATCCTCGTATTATTCCCGTTGATTGCCGGAGCCGAGGACTTCAGCGTTACGTACAAGGAAGGAGCAGTACAGCTCAAGGGCGCCTCGGGCTGGATAGAGCTTGCCATAGGGAGTCCTGTCTCGCTTGATTCTTCCGTAAGGCTGGCTCAAAATAGCCTCTTACAGTTCAAAGGCGCCGACCTTGTCATCACGCTCAGCCGCCCGGGCTTGTACGTTGTCCTCGAAGTTGTAGCCGCCCACCGGACGGTTTCCTCGCCCGGCATCTTCACTGCGCTTGCCGCAACACTGCGGCAGTTGGCCTTCGGATTGGATGCGCCCCAAAGTACGACGATGGGAGCACGGGGCGCCGACCAGAGCGCTCAAGAGGAGGATCAGTGGATCGAGAGTAGCGCTGACGTCTATGTCGGCTCAGGAAAGGAGTATCTCAGGGCCGGCGAATACGACAAGGCGGTGGACCAGCTTACCAGGGCGATGAAAGTGGCCACGGGGAAAGAGCAAATGCAAATCCACTACCTGCTGGCGACATGTGCGTCTCTGAGGGGAGACGTTCGTGAGGCTTGGAAGCAGATCGACGGGCTGCAGCCTGGCGATTCGGACCCGTGGGCGAGGGACTTCATCTTGTTGAAAGGCAGACTTCTGGTGGACACGTGCGCCTACGGCGAGGCGGCAAGCCTGCTGACGATGAATGAGGCCGTTCTAGCACAAGATGCGCAACGGGCATCCGCCTTTTATTTTCTGCTCGGTCTCGCCTATCGCGGCGCTGGCAATACGGAAAAGGCGAAGGAGGCTTTCTCCAAAGTCGTGGCGATTTCAAAGGGGAGTGATTTGGCCAAGGGGGCGGAACAGCTCCTTATCCAGCTTTGAAGCTCTCCCGCCCCTGCTGCCTATTCCAAAATGTAGACCACTGCCGCGCCGGTCGTCGAAGCCGTGGGTGCTCCTGCGACGATCGTCGAGCCATCCCCAGAGACGGCTACCGAGTGTCCGAAGTTGTCGCCGGCGACGGCCGCAGGCGGGGTGTATACTTGGACGAGGCTCCAAGTGCTTGGCTGAGAAGGCGGCCTGACATAGAGGTACACTGCTCCCAGCCAGCTGTTGTACGCAGGCTGACCGATGACGATCGTTGTGCCATCGTCGGAAACGGCAAGACCGAGCCCGAAGTATTGAGAGCCTCCCTGCGGCGGAATCTTTTGCACCTGAACGCCGCCCTGAAAGATATAGACATCACCGAGGTTGTCCGACACGACGAGGGTATTGTGATCCCTCGAGATGGCAACGGTGCGCCCGAAAAGGGCATTTGCTGCTGCGTCGGAGGCTGCCTTTGCGACGGGGGATCCAAGGGCGGGGTTGCACATGTAGACCCTTCCCTGGCTGGAGACATCGAAGGGCGCTCCAACGGCCATGTAGTCGGACCCGGTGGCGCCGCTTGCATCCATATCCTTGTAGAACCCCTGCGCATTGTACGTCGTGGCAAGGCCGTCGTTGCGCCGGACGTTGTTAGTGAGAGTCGCATACCTGTAGTAGAAATAGGTGCCCGTGTCCAGCACTGTTTGCCCGTTGCCGTTGTGCGAGCCGTCTTCCGCCATGGTCTGATAAAGAGTCCAGCCTGAGCTGTACCGGTAGCGGTAGACCTTCCCATAGGGGCTATTCGTGCTCGCGCCGTCCTGAGGTGCCCCTACGGTGATGTACGTCCCTGATGCGTCGACGGAAACACTATATCCCATGTGTGCGTAATTCAGCCCCGTGTGGTTCAGACCTCCATCAACTGCCCAGATGCCACTCGACTTTCGGAATATCTGGAACGCGCCGACCTCGGTACGGACCAAAAAGCCGCCTGTGATTGGCTGATACCACGTGCGGTACGGGCTGCCTGAGACGGCGACCGTCCCCGATTGGTTGATGCCCACGCTGTAACCCATCTCCCCGTTGCCGGAGGCGCTTGTGTAGGAGACGGCGAACGTGTTGAGCTTGATCGACACCGTCTGAACAAGTTGGTTGCCAGCGACGTCCTTGAAGGTGCCAGTGATATTTTTTACTGCCTCACCGGCTGTCAGGGTAACGTCATACGAGGCAGCATATGCCCTTTCTGCAACTGTCGGACTGATATCCCCCGTGAAGCTCATCTTTGTCGCGCCTGAGATGCTGTTGTAGATCCTCACGCTTTGGATGTTCGAGAACGAGGCGCCGCTGTTGATGGA
>JBEKVA010000559.1:0-3882 GCA_049514475.1 Spirochaetia bacterium | reverse complement strand
GGTTGGATTTCAGGTCCCCGATGGCCACCTTCACTCCGTCGACGTATAGCGCGCCCACCGTGTCTATGGTGATCACGAGGTTCTTCTGAGGGGCAGCCTCCGCGCTGGATGTCTGGGGCAGGTTCACCTTGATTTCAGAGCGGATCAGCAGGGGGGTGGCAATCATGAAGATCACCAGGAGCACGAGCACCACGTCCGTGAAGGGGGTGATGTTGATCCCCGCGATCAGCCCGTTCCGCTTTTCCCGAGAGCTGCGCATGCTATCTGGCGATCAGATCGCTGAGCTCCGAAGAGGCGAGCTCCATGTCATTCACGAATCGCTCGACGCGCCGGCTCATGTAGTTGTACAGGACGACTGAGGGCACGGCCACGGCAAGTCCCGTCGCGGTGGTGATCAGGGCTTCCGCCACGCCACCGATGACCACGTCCATGCCTCCCGTTCCCGCGATGGAGATGTCCCGGAAGGCCCGAATGATGCCGAGCACGGTCCCGAAGAGGCCGATGTACACTGCGATGTTTCCGATTGTCGCGACGATACTGGTGAGCCTTTCCAGCTTGCCCACCTCGATGGTGATCTGCCGCTCCATCACCCCCTGGATCAGTTTCTCCGTGCGCCCGGCCTTTTCCAGCCCGGCGAGCACGACCTTCGCGAAGGGGGCTTCGGTGTCCCTGCAGATCTCGACGGCCCGCGCGAGGTCTTTCTGCTTCAGCTCGTACTTGATCTTGTCCATGAACGCGGGCCGCTTCACCCGCGACTTCCTGGCGTAGTGCGCAATCCGGTCAAGGATCACCCCCAGGGAAAGAACGGAGCAAAGGAGCAGGACGTACATCGTGAATCCGCCCATGGAAAGAATCTGCAGCAGTGTTTTCCCAGCGAACATACGTGCTCCTTTTCTCAGGCCATCTCGTGTTTCAATAATTGTACACTCGCCCGGCGGGCAATTCAAGGCGCCGCGCATCGCCGCGGGCCAGCGGGCCGCAGGCAGGGGGTTGTACGCTCACCGAAGGCCCGGCTATGATCGACGAACGGAAAGTACGAGATGGCGAACGCAACGAGCTCTACCGACGCGTCAGGACATTTCTTATCGGTGGAGCCCGCTCGATGGAAGATCTCGACCTGTTCAAGAAGATTTCCCTCGTGGCCATCCTCGCATGGGTGGGCCTGTGGGTAGACGGGCTCACCTCCTCCTCCTACGGACCCGAGGAAGCTTTCCTTGCGCTGGGCGGCCACCCTCGGCATCTTCGTCGCGATTGCGACGGCGGTCACGATCTTCATCATCGCGGCCAGCTATTCCCAGATCGTGGAGGTGTTTCCCAGCGGCGGCGGGGGATACCTGGTGGCGAGCAAGCTCCTTGGCCCCGGCCTCGGCATGGCATCCGGCTGCGCACTCCTGGTAGACTACGTGCTCACGATTTCTCCATTGCGAGCGGCTCGGATGCGCTCTTCAGCTTTCTTCCCATGAGCCTGCAGCCTTTCAAGCTCCTGGTTGCTGCCGATGGCGTGCTCGTCCTCATCCTCCTGAATCTCCGGGGGGTGAGAGAATCAGTGGTCACGCCGCGGCGCTGGTCCTGCTGCTCCTCACCAAAGGCTCGGTCAGGTTCATGGTCGTCCTGTACAGCATCAGCGTGTTCATCACCTTCTCCCTGTCCCAACTGGGCATGGTGCTCCACTGGTGGCGCGGCAGGAAGGAGGAGCGCCACTGGCGCAAGAAGATCCTGGTGAACGGCATCGGGCTTGTGCTCACGCTGTTCATCCTGCTGTCCATGATCGTCATCAAGTTCGGCGAGGGAGGGTGGATCACGATCTTCGTCACCGGTTCCCTGATGCTTGTCGCGGTCGCCGTGCGCCGGTTCTACATGCGCACGCAGCGGCAGCTGCGCCACCTCGATACGCTGGTGGAGGTGGTGGAAGCCACGCGCAATGAGAACCATCGCGGCCTGGCAAGGGGGTGAGGAACTTCTTTTTCATCCAGGCGGGAATTGTCGATGCCGAGAGCTTCAAGGGGTCCCCGTGAGCGCAGATCTGATGCCGGGCGCCCTCCCTTCGTTGGCGCGGGCGGAGGCGACCTATCGGACCTCCTCCGACTCCCGGCAGACTCCCTCGGCGCCCGCGCGATAAGTTTCCGAAAAGGTTGCCTTGTCGGTGGACGCCAGATGGTACAGCGTGCTGGACATCGTAAGGGCGTTTTCCTTGCAGCTGGCCACGCACTGGGCACAGTAGATGCACCTGTCCATGCGGTAGTGGAACGCGTATTTTTTTGCGGCCCTGTCCACCACCTCGATCTCGATGGCCTTGGCAGGACAATCCCTCACGCAGAGCATGCACCCCTTGCAGAGGCTTTCCTCCCAGAGCAGCTTCCCCCGCAGGCGCGGCGGCGCCGGGCGCACCGTGTAGGGGTAGCGCTCGGTGAACGGCCTCTTGAAAAGGGATGCGAACACGTCGTTCAGCATTGATGCGATTTTCATAGGCGCACCCCCAGGATCTTCAGCACGATGAGGATGAGAAGCTGCGCCAGCGCGAGGACGGCCCCGACGCGCCACCACAGCCCGACGGTCTGGTCGATGCGCAGCCGGGCGAACAGCGACTGCAGGCCCGCGGTCACGAAGAGCAGGGCGAGGGTTTTCACGAAGAAGTGCAGCGGATTGGCGAGGCCGCCCAGGTAGAAGGCCGATATCAAGGTCAGACCGATGAGCAGCTCGATGTCACGGCCCAGCCGGAAGTAGGCAAGACCCCTGCCGCTGTACTCGGTAAGGGCACCGGAGACGATCTCTGTCTCCGCCTCAGGGGCATCGAAGGGGGGGAGCTCCAGCTTGCCCATGAGCCCGACCAGCGCGACGAGGAAGCCGATGGGCTGCGTGACGATCATCCACAGGTGCTCCCGGGCGTAGCCGTTGACCTCGGCGATCCGCCAGGTGCCGGCCGCGATCGCGGGGCCCAGCAGCGCGAGGAGGAACGGTGCCTCGTAGGAGAACAGCTGTGTGAGCGCGCGCGTGGACCCGATGACAGAGAAGCGGTCGGTGGTGTTCGCCCCCGCAAGGCCGATGCAGAGGGTCATCATCATCAGCAGGTAGACGGTGACGATCAGGTCCCCGCGGAAGCCCCACGTGGGGGCCAGCCCTGCCATGGGCACGTACAGGGCGGCGGTGAGGGAGGCGGCGAGCGCCGCGACCGGCAGCCCGATAAAAAGGCCGCGGTTCACCCCGACGGGCACGATCTCTTCTTTGACGAGGAGCTTCACCAGGTCAGCCAGCGGCTGGAACCAGCGCGGCCCCAGCCGGTTCTGGAAGCGCGCCACGAGCTTCCTGTCCACGTACTCGTAGGCCAGGCTTCCCACGACGACGAACAGCCCGCCGGGAAAGACCAGGAACGCGAGCACCGCGAGCACGACGTTCATGCGTCACCTCCGCCGTAGGCACGAATGCCGTAGCGGCGCAGATCCTCCCAGCTCCAGCATTCCGCCGAGCGCCCACGCCGTATCGTGATGGCGCGGTCGTTGCAGGAAAAGCACGGATCAATGCCGACCATGATCATGGGTATGTCGGCGAGCTTGTGCCCCACCGCGACGCTCAGCACCGCGGCCCAGTTGCAGAGGCTGGGCGTGCGGACCTTCACGCGGTCGGGCTTCGGGCCCCCAAGGCTCCTGAGGAAGTAGAACAGCTCCCCGCGCGGGGCCTCCACGCGGCTGATCACCTCACCCTCGGGGATCCGCCGCGGTACGGGAGCCGTGAGGTCACCGGCCGGCAGGTGGTCAAGAATTTCTCTCAGAAGCCGGCACGACTCGAAGAGCTCGTTGATGCGCACGACGAACCGCGCCTCAAGGTCGCAGCGCGAGTCCAGGACCGGGGTGACCGGAAAATCGGTGTACGCCATGTAGGGGGCCT
>JBEKVA010000558.1:0-3557 GCA_049514475.1 Spirochaetia bacterium | reverse complement strand
ACGTACAGGGGGTGGTCCTCGCTCAGCACGCTCTTGCCGTCCATGGACACGATCACGGGAGCGGCGATCTTTTCGGCCAACAGGCGCACCTCGGCATGCGCCCCAGAGACCAGCGCGCCCCGGCCAACCACCAGCGCGGGACGCCGTGCCGCGCGCAGGGCAGCGGCCGCCCGGGCGATATCGGCCGCCTCGGGTGCCGGC
This sequence comes from Spirochaetia bacterium, assembly GCA_049514475.1. Lineage (GTDB taxonomy): Bacteria > Spirochaetota > Spirochaetia > SZUA-6 > Fen-1364 > Fen-1364. The sequence continues at coordinate 3,356 of JBEKVA010000558.1, read as the reverse complement.
CGCCGTGCCGGAAGCCGCGCGTACTCGGGCTCCACCGCTGACTCCAGCTCGGCCTCCGCCTCATCGGTGAGGTTTCCCTCGTAGCCGAGAAAATCCACGTGCACGGGGCCGGGGGTGCCGGTGGTCGCCTCGCGGAATGCCTGGGACAGAAGGTGCGGGAGCTGCTCCACGGCCGACACCTCCACGTTGTACTTGGTGACCGCCTGGTACATCGTGTTGTGAAGTATTTCCTGGTAGGAGTTGCGGTACTGGTAGAGAGGCGGTTTCCGCCCCGTGAAGGCGATCACCGGCGAGTGCCCCAGGAAGGGATCCTGCAGGCCGGCCGCCAGGTTGGCTGCGCCCACTGACTGCGCCATGCACAGCCCGGGGCGGTTGCCTGCCCGGGCGTAGCCGTCCGCCATGTAGGCGGCGGCCTTTTCAGAGTGGGTCAGCACCCGCGTGATCCCGAGCTTCTCCATTTCCACCATGGTCCGGCGCAGGATTGCCTCAACGTAGAACACGTGGCTGACGCCGTAGCCCGCAACGGTCTGGGCGATATACTTTGCTCCCGTCATCTTCGCGCGCATCGACTCTCCTTCTTCCGCGGCATGTCTGCCGGTGATGAAAGCCGCGGGCTCTTCGCCCTTACATGTAGTCGGGACCGGCGGTGACCTGGTACTTCACGTCGACCCACGCGTTCTTCTTCGCGCTCTCAAGAACGGCGTCCACGATGTTCAACTCGCTCAGTCCCGTGAGGAAAGTCGGGAAGGGGACCTTTGTCACGTCCATTGGCTTGCCGGATAGTATCCAGGAATGGAAATCGCTGAACACGCTGCGGAAGGTGTCCAGGTAGCCTTCCCCCAGGCCGCAGGGGGCGTAGCCGTAGGGGGCCGCCTCCGGGTAGAACAGCACCGGGTCCTTGATGAACTCCCCGTTGGACCTGCCGCGTTCCCCGACCCACATCGTGTTGGGCTCCTGGCCGTTCCACTCGAGGGAGCGCTTTGTTCCGTTGATCTCGAAGTGGATGTAGTTCTTCCTGCCGGCACAGACCTGGCAGGCAATCAGGACGCCCTTGGCGCCCCCGGAGAACTTGATCATGATCGTGCCGTGGTCCTCGGTATCGATGGCTACATCCTCGTAATCCTCGGGACTGAGCTGCTTGACGACAAAGGTGGCCAATTCCACCTTGGGCTTCTTGCGCACGGGAATGAACGTGGTCAGGTCGGCATACACCGCCGCGACTTTCTGCCCCGTGATGTGCTGCACGGCATCCAGCCAATGGGTGCCGATGTCGGCCACCGCGCGGGACGTGCCTCCCACGGCGGCAATGAGACGCCAGTTGTAATCGGTTTCCAGGAACAGCCAGTCCTGCAGGTACTGGCCATGGACGAGGCGTACGGTGCCGATGTCACCGGCCTGCACCATGGACCGGGCCTGCTTGATCAGCGGGTAGTAGCGCATGTTGTGGCAGATCGCGTGGGCGCGGCCTGTCTTCTTCGCCGTGTCCAGCAGGTCCTTGGCCTCGGCGCTGTTCATGGCCAGCGGCTTCTCGCACAGGACGTGCTTTCCGCTCTCGAGGGCGAGCTTTGCAAGCGGGTAATGCAGGTGATTCAGGGTCGCGACATGCACGGCATCAAGGTCCTTGTCCTTGATCAGGTCCTCTGATCGGCCGTACGCCTTGGGAATACGCAATTCGGCGGCAACGGCATCGGCGGTAGCTTGGTCTTTCTCGGAAACCGCCACTACGTCGACGTAGCCCAATCGGCGCAGTTGCTCGATATGCACCCTCCCGATGAAGCCGGCCCCGATCACGCCCACTCTGACCTTGTTCATGCCTCCCTCCTGATATTTTCAGTTTATCTGATAATACAGTACGAGCAAGAACCGCGCAAGCAACTTTTTCAACTTATTCAACTTATATGAACCTCCAGGCCAAAGGACGCAAGGATTTCCTGGGAGGCCAGCACTTCGCTTTTCGTCAAGGGAGCCACCCCGGCCAGAGGATAATTCTTCCTTGACGAATCGGCCCAGCTCATGGAGGTTTCCCACGTCGTTGTTGCACCCGGGAATCAGCGGCATGCGGATGACCATCTCCCCGACGCGGCCGGCTGCCTTGCGGGCGTTCTTGAGGATGAGAGAGTTATCCACCCCCGTAAGCTCGCGGTGGCGCGCCGGGTCCATGTGCTTGATGTCGAAAAGGAGCTGGTTCACGTGACGAAGGACGCTTTCAAAATTCTTCCATGGGCTGAAGCCGCTGGTTTCCAGTGCGGTGTGCATCCCTTCGCCCCTGCAGCGGGCCAGCAACTCCGCCACGAACCTGTGCTGGAGGAGCGGCTCACCCCCTCCCACCGTGACACCGCCGCCGCCCTGCTGGTAAAACTCCCGGTCGCTGCGAATGACCTTCATTACGTCCGCCACCGATACGCTGCGGCCCACCAGGTGGCGGGCTTCCGCGTAGCAGACCTCCACGCACCTTCCGCACCCCAGGCAAGCTGACGGGGTCCGGGGAAAGACTTCCTCCAGCAAGGCTGCGTTCGGACAGGCGCCCAGGCAGGCCCGGCAGTCAAGGCACTTCTCCTGGAAGAACATGATCTCGGGCCGCCTTTTCTGCGACTCCGGGTTGCTGCACCAGGCGCAGACGAGCGGGCAGCCCTTCATGAACACGAGGGTGCGGATGCCGTGCCCGTCGTGGAGGGAAAAGCGCTGGATGTCGAAGATCAGGCCGGTGGAACCCCGAACCGCTCTGCTCAGAATCCGTGCTCCGTGCGGCGGATGAACTCGTTCTGCTGGGTTTCGCACAGCTGAACGAAGTAGGCTGTCAGCCCTCCCAGCCGCACGCGCAGGGAGGCATACTTCTCGGGTTCCCTCTGCGCCGCGCGGAGGGTTTCCGTGCTCACCGTGGAGATGGTGAGGATGTTCCCGCCCAGGCTGATGAAACCCCTGATGAAATCCTTCAGCACCGCAGGGCCCGCGACACCGCTGCCGAAGTTCATGCGAAGGTCGACGGGGCACCCATCGTTCAGCCGCGCCAGGTCGAACTTCGTGGCGCTCTTGATCACCGCCGTGGGACCGTTCCTGTCCATGCCGAACGATGCCGAGTAATTGGAGGCAACCGGCGCCTGGGCACGGCGGCCATCCGCCGAGGCCCCGCAGATGTAGCCGAAGCGCGGGTAATTCTCGAACGTGCCGATACCGGCGGCGAAGATAATCCAGTCGACCTTCTCGTTCCACCGGTCGAAGTAGTCGCAATAGAACTGCAGCAGCCGCACACCGATGGCGTCGACCTCATCGTCGTCGTTGCCGTACTTGGGGGCCTTGTTGAGGCAGTACTGGCGCAGCCGCTCCTCTCCCTGCCAGTTGCCGCGCAGCGCCTCCAC
>JBEKVA010000557.1:0-2895 GCA_049514475.1 Spirochaetia bacterium | reverse complement strand
GTGGTACAGAGATCTAAGCACTAACGAACATCACTGTCAAGTTTTGAAGCGTCAGCGGTCTGCACGGGCTCCTCTTATGAGGGCTTCTCCTGCGCCAGGTACATGGCCCGAACGGCAAATGTGTACCTGTCTCCGCGGTAGATCGACTTCTCCATCTCCAGTATGATCTCGCGGCCGCAGAAGGTGACGCCATCGACGAGGAACCCCGGTATGGTGCTGTGAATGTCGAAGAACGGGGCGGCCTCCGACTCGATCATTTCCGTGCTCAGCATCTGGTGGATCTCGGTGAGCTCGAGCCCGTATTTGTCGCGGTACGCATCGTAGAGTGAAGCGGTGAGATCGATCTTGTCGATGCCGGGGCACAGCGCGAGGGAGATATAGCGGACCTCCAGCATCATCGGCAGGTCATCGGCGAAGCGCAGGCGGTGGATCTTGTAGACGGGCCCTTTCATCGAATAGCGGCGTCCGTTGATCATGGCGGAGTAGCCTTTTTGAACCACCCCGTGATGGAGAACTTTCGTCGAGGGCGTGTAGCCGGCCTCTATCATGTTCTTGGTGAAGCTGAGGATCCTGTCCACGGACCTTACGACACCCTGCCCGTGCACGAATGTCCCCTTGCCCTTGATCTTGACGACCCACCGCCCCGCGTTCAATTCGTGCAGAGCCTTGCGGGCCGTGGTGTTGCTGACCTCGTACTTGTCGATGATCTCGTTTTCCGAGGGGATCCGCATGCCGGGCATGAGCTTCCCGCGCTTGATCATCCTGATGATGTCCTGGCTTATCGAAAAATACTTGGGCAACCGCTCATCGATCTGCGCTCGCGTCTGTAACCTCATTTTCGATTCTCCAGTCAGAAAGGGTGACAAATTACATCACGATTGTCAATCAAAAGCAAGAAAAATACGCTGGCTTTACGCACGAAGTACGCCCTCAGGGAAGCCCCATGCTCCTTCGCGGGCTTTCTTGGTGCGTAAACCAGGCGCGGCACAGGCCGGGCCTGCCCTGGAGGCGGCGGGGCGGGCCAGGAAACTTCGCTCAGCCTTCCACCTTTGGAGTCTTCACGAACTGGATGTCGAACTTCCCTTCGTTGATGAAGAGCATCACCACGTCTTCAGTCTTCGATGCCCCATGCTGCATGATCATGCCCTTCGGGAACCACACGAAGCTTCCCGGCCCATAGCTGCCGGCATGCGTTACGAGCGTGCCTTCCAGCACGTACATGCCGTGAGCCACGCTGTGCGTATGCCAGCTCATGGTGAATCCGGCAGGGTAGCGGAGCAGGCGCACTTCCACGCCCGCCTGCGGGTGCTGGAGAAGCACCTTGCGAAAATGACTTCCGCTGAGCAGCGCTGATACGCGCTCCTCCCACGGCTGTGCCGTAGTGTCGATGGCAATCATGTTGTTCTCAGTCATATGCGTTCACCCTACCCGATTTTTCAGCTTCGTGCGAGCCGCCGCCGGCCGCGTGAGCGCAGGTCAAGGCTTCGGCGGCGTCCCTCCCGAAAAGACCCTTGACACTTGCGACGCGAGGCCGATAATGAAATGGAAAAGTCATATTTATGAATTCATGGTAGACTCCTTGAACAGCCCGGCTGAACAAATGGGAGACACCTGATGAAGACCCGCGGCAGATCGACGGCGAAAGGCGCACGGCTTTCAAAGTGCCGAACAGGCATCCGCGGGTTCGACGATATCACCGATGGCCGCCTCCCCCGTGGCAGACCGACACTGGTCTGCGGCGGTGCCGGCCGTGGGAAGCTCGGCATAGACCATGTCAGGATCGAGCAGAGCGAGATCGAGGAAACCGGCGAGTACGACATTGAAGGGCTCTTCATACAGCTGGGCATCAGCGACTGCGTGGTGGTCCGCGATCACCGGGTGCGCAACCAGATTGCCACCCGGCGGCTCCGGGTGGTCCCAGGGGCGGGTGGACGCTGATGCGTGCAGCATCGCGTACCGGGGAGTGGGACCTGAAGTTATACGTTGCCGGGCAGACGCCGCGTGCCGTGCGGGCCTTTGCCAATCTCTCGAAAATCTGCGAAGAGCACCTGGCGGGCAGATACCACATCCAGGTCATCGACCTGCTGAAGGAGCCGCGCCTGGCGCGCGGGGACCAGATCACCGCCATCCCGACGCTTGTCCGCAAGCTGCCGGAGCCGGTTCGTAAGATCATAGGGGACCTGTCGAACACCGAGCGGGTCCTCGTCGGGCTGGACCTCAGGCCCCGGGCCCTCCAGGGATCGAAGGAGTGAGAATGCCGGCACATGCAACGACCAAGACCACTCTCATTGCGGCGGCTGCACGCGCCGAGAAGGCGCACTATGTCCTGAAGCTCTATGTTACCGGAGCCACCCCGCGCGCGGCCCAGGCAATCAGGTCCGGCCCGCGGAGAGCAGATCATCGCGGCGCCTACCCTCATCAAGAAGCTGCCCCTGCCGCCGCGGCGGCTCATAGGCAGCATGGCCGACGAGAAGCGCGTCCTGGTCGGTCTCGACCTGAGAAGCGGCGCATGAAAAACGCGCGCTCCCCTTCCCGCGAGCAGCTCATCAAGGAGAGCGGGGAGCTCGCCATCCGCCTGCGCGAGGCGGAGGAAACCCTGCAAGCGATCAGGGAGGGCGAGGTCGATGCCATCGTCGTCTCCGGCAGCGGCGGGGAGCGGATATTCTCCCTCGACGGAGCCGAGCAGGTCTATCGGCGGATCGTGGAGACCATGAGCGAGGCCGCCATGACGGTGAGCTTCGACGGGAAAGTGCTGTTTGCCAACGCCCAGCTCTCCCTTCTGCTGGGCGCCGTCGCGGAGACGCTCATCGGGGCGCGGCTGGGGGACCTGGCGGTCGCCGAGGATCGGGAGGCCCTCGACGCGTTCCTCGCGGACAGCAGGAACGGGCCGTCGAA
>JBEKVA010000556.1:0-3677 GCA_049514475.1 Spirochaetia bacterium | reverse complement strand
TTGCCGATCATGGTGAGGCAGTAAGGGACTTGCGTCCAGCCACCAACCCCAGGAGTCGGGCCAGCAAGGGAAAACGCGATTGTGGCATAGGTTGTCTAAAGGCAGCAGGGTCGGTGTGCACTATCCGTCAGGATCGGCCAGATGCATCCCCTTTAACATGAACACCATCATTGCCACCCAACTGTCAAAGCACCAATACTGGGTCAGCGTCGCAACGTGCTGGAAAAAGGTGTCCCGCCGCGGCAGTGTGGCGCGAAGCAAGGCACAGCGGCTGTCGATGAGCTCCAGGAGAGTGTGAAAGAGAAAGGCAATTACATTCAGCGATAACAGCGTCTGCGACAGATACTGCTGGCCATGACCGAAGTTGTGCTCGAAGTGGTAGCCTTTTGTCTTCAGCGTGTTGAAGTTCTCATTTTCAATTTTCCAACGGCATCTGCCCGCCTTCACCACCTCCACCACCGTCTGTTCGCTGATGAGGTGGCTGGTGACCCAGGAGTTTTGAAAGGTGACCTTCCCTTTGTCGTCGAGAATCTTCAGCTCCACCCAGGAGACTACAGGGCTGTTCTTTTCCGCATTCAGGCTGACATCGTTGAGCCAACGGTAGTGGTAGTGACGATGATTCCTTCCCGTCCAGGCGTTGCGCTGCACAGAGTGAACCCCGCCCAGCTTATCCAGACCCTCAATTTCTTCAAACAAATGCTTGTGCATCACGGGTTTGGCAACAAAGATGAAGTCCAGCTCCTGCTTCTGCGCCGCGGTGATGATGGGCGTTCGTGAGTACAGATCATCTCCCAGCAGCGTCACCCCTAAGGGGCTCAACCGCGCCCCATAGCGGTCGATCCAGCGCAGGGCCGCGCGAAACTCACAGTCCTGCCGATCATGGCCATCCTGGGGACTGAGAAACTCAGGCTGCAGCGACAACACGTAGGGCTGCTCGGGGCTCACCACCGCGGGAAGCAGCACCGAATGTGTGTAGGTGACTCCTCCGTCACGATGATTACTGACCATGCAGGAGGGGCAGTGGATGGACTCCGACTGGAAGTACCCCGTGCCATCCAAGGCCACCAGAAGGAAGTTGGCAAAGGACCTCATCGGTTGGATCAGCTCGTGTTGCTGCATCAGATCAAAGCATTTCTCATAGACTGGATTGAGCAGCGCTGGGTCCACCGGGTCCAATAAGGCTCGGATGTGATTGTCGGAGGGAATCTGCTGGACCCCAAACAGGGTGGTGGCGTTATTCTTGCAGGGTGGTGGCGTTATTCTTGCCCTGCTGCTGTTGCATCAACTCTTGGAAGGCCAGGAAGGAAGGGCTCTGACAGAAGAACACTCCGAAGGCACCGCGTATCACATCTTGAAGGGAGAACTGCGTATTTTTGCCTGTGCGTCGATCGGGAAAACTCTCGACGCATCCCCGGGGAGACCTATATTTAGAATTGCCCGGGTAGCCCGGGTAGACCGCGGATTTGGGCGCCGCGGCAGGAGGCCCGGCTTCTCTACTGCGCCCGCGGTCTTACTCCTCGCGGGAGAGGCGAGGCGGCTCCGGCGGAAGGAACTCGGGAAACCTGTACAACGGATGGGCGTGGGCGATGTCGTAGTCAGGCATGGCGTTGCCCGCGCGCACGCATTCTGCCAGCCCTGCTTCGGCGTGGTCCAGCGGAACATTCAGCTCGATTGCCACTTGCGCCACAGTGATGATCCCCGCGTGATCCTTGGCGAGCCTGAGGATCCGCACAGGCAAGAGCGGGTCGATGGTCACCGGCCCATTGCCGCCGCGGCCTCTCTGCCCAGCCCTGCGCTTGTCAAGCAGGACGGCAATTCCCCGACGGACCGTCTCGCGGAGCTCCTTTCCGGCGAGCACCCACGCGCCGGAGGCCATGAATATCCCTCCAATGACGAACGCCTCCAGGCCGATGGGGAACAGAGGGCTGGCGCCGACGAAAATGCTGATCGCTCCGACCGCGATCAATGTATAGCCGACAATGCGCTGCGCTCTGTTCATGGGCTCCTTCGCGAGACCCGGGGATAATACCCATACTGCGCCCGGTTTGCAATGAGAGGCCGATCCCGGTATACTCCGTGTTCACATGAAACTCAGCGTCGTGATCCCCGCGCACAATGAAGAGGCCTACATCGGCTCCTGCCTGAAGGCCGTGTTGAAAGAGGTTGCCCACTGCGGCTTTTCCACTGAGGTCCTGGTGGTCAATAATGCAAGCACCGACTGCACAGCCCCTGTTGCCTCGCGCTTCCCCGGCGTACGGGTGGTCAACGAGCCCCGCAAGGGGCTCTCCCGGGCTCGCAACAGGGGGTACCTGGAATCCCGCGGCGAGCTGATTGCCAACATCGACGCCGATTGCCTCATGCCGCCCGGCTATCTTACGCGCGTCGTGCGCCATTTCGAGAACAACCCCCGTATGGCGCTGCTCTCCGGGCCCTTTTTCTATTACGACCTTCCGCAGACGGCGCAGATCGTGACGCAGGTCCTGTACATGTTCCAGTATTTCCCGAATGTCCTCGGGCAGAGGGTATTCAAGATGGGCGCTCTGGCTCAGGGAGGGAATTTCGTCGTGCGCCGCAGCATGCTGGACAAGGTGGGCGGCTTCGATACGTCACTCACCTTCTGGGGCGAGGATGCCGATGCGGCCATCAGGCTTTCACGGGTGGGCCTGGTGACATTCAGCATGCGCCTGCGCATGAAGACATCGGCGCGGCGCCTGCTCAAGGAAGGCGTGCTGCGGGCCGGGGCCATCTACACGGTGAACAATATCCTGATGCTCTTTCGCGGGAAGCCGCTCTCGCGCTCGCACCGGGACATCAGGGTCGCGTGATTTCCTGGCCCGCGGGGCCGGCTTCGACGCTGCCGCTGATGCGTGGTGCCTCGATCTTCTCTCTTTTCACGAGATAAAGGGAGAATCCCAGCGCCTCGATCTTCCTGCGGAACTCGGGCAGGTCCTTGGCGGTTATTGCCCGCGCCGAGACCCGGGTGATGCCCAGGGTCGTCTTCTCGAAGGTGACGACGAACCCCGCCGCCTCCAGGCGGGCGCGCGCCTTCTCCGCGTTCTGCGCCAGGCCATAGGCGCCCACCTGCACGGCGTACAGCTCCCTGTCAGAGGCGAAATCCACGATCTCCAGGCTCACCCGCGCCACGCCCGTGTCGATCATGGCGATCTCCTCCGCGGCGGCCCGCGAGAGATCGATGATGCGGGGTTCCACGAATGGTCCCCTGTCGTTGATTTTCACGATCACCGACTTCCCGTTGTCCAGGTTTGTGACCTTCACGCGCGCGCCGAAGGGAAGCGTACGGTGTGCGGCGGTCAGATCGTTGGTGTCGAACACTTCCCCGCTCGAGGTGAGCCTGCCGTGGAACTTGCCCCCGTACCAGGAGGCCAGTCCCTGCAGCTCGGAGTCGGCGAACAGGGATGCGGCGCCGAGCAGGAGGAGGAGGGCGAGGGTCGTTTTCACCGCTCTCAGTATCGGCAATCGAATCATTTAATCGAACCGTCTTTTCGACGACATAAGTCCCGCACTATAGAAAGAAATGTCGGTTTTCCGCAAGAGGCAAGGGGGGCAGCAAACGGGGCGTACAACGGCGGGGCGGGCGCGCCCGGGTCACCCGTGCGGCGGGAGCCCGTCCCGCATGAGCAGGTCACCCGTGCGGCGGCCTGCCGCTCGCGCCGCTC
>JBEKVA010000555.1:0-4471 GCA_049514475.1 Spirochaetia bacterium | reverse complement strand
CGCCAGCCTCGACGAGATGTACGAGGTGGCCGCGCAGCTCGCCGTGAAGATCTACGCCTGCCAGATGTCCATGGACCTCATGGAGATCCGCAAGGAGGAGATGATCGATTACCCGGGGCTGGAAGTGTGTGGCGTGGCTACGATGCTGGCCCACGCGAAAGAATCGGCCATCCAGTTCTTTATCTAAGCGCCGTCAAAGACCGCGCGCACAAGAGCCCCGCGGCCGTCCCGGAGGGACGGCGGGTGCAGGGGAGCCAGGAAGGAGCAACACATGGCGGACTATACTATTGCGAAGACACTCGATTACAAGGGCCTTGCGTGCCCGATGCCTATCGTCAAGATCAGCCAGGTCATCGGGTCGGTGGCAGTGGGTGACGTGATGGAAGTGCTCACCACGGATCCCGGCTCGCTGGCGGATTTCCCCGCCTGGGCCAAGACAACCGGGCAGGCCATCCTTGAGACCAAGCAGGAGCCCGGCCTGATCAAGATCTACGTCAAGCGGCAGAAATAGCGGGGGGACCTCCATGGGAGCAGTTTCGGATGCGGTAACGGCGGCCACCGCAGGTGGCATTTCTGCAGCCAGCGCGGCGGCAGCGGGCGCAGCTGCGCCGGCCGCAAATGGCGTTTCCCCGGCCGCTGCCAGTGGCGTTTCTGCGGCCAGCGCTGCGGCACCGGGCGCGGCTTCGGCCGCGGCGGGAGCGGTTGATGCGACCTCCGCTGCCTCAGCCCAGCTCGTGCACACGGGCTTTGCGCTGGTGGTGGACAGGATCGACTACATCATCATGGTGCCCCTGCTTTACCTCTCGGTGCTGGCACTGGTTGTGGGCGTCATCTGGCGCATCGTGACGATCATGCGGGCCCCCGCCAATCCCTACAACCTGCGGCTGTACCCGGTGCGCAAGCGCCCCGGGCTTGCCGCGCTGGGGGACACCTTTGCCATGCCGCAGGTGAGGAAGCACAAGCCCCTGTTCTGGGCGTTCCTCATGATGTTCCATGCCGGGTTCCTGCTCCTCATCCTTGGCCATCTCGACATATTCCCGCACATCAGGATCCTGCCCGCTGTCTCCCGCCACATGCTCGGCGCGGGGGCGGTGGGAGTGGCCGTGACGCTGCCCATGTTCTACTTCCTCATGCGGCGCTTCCGCAGCCCGCAGAGAGAGATCTCGGTTCCCGCTGACTACCTGCTGCTACTGCTTCTGATCTTCCTCTTCCTTTTCGGAGACATGATGAGCTGGGGCAACTCGTGGTCTGCCCGCGGGTTCATCATGACAAAGCAGGACTTCGGAAAATACTTCCAGGGGCTTGCCAGATTCACGTTCCAGGACCCGCGGGCGTTTCTCCACGGGTTTCATTACCACTTTGCCGTGATCCACGTGCTCCTGGGGGAGCTGTTCTTCATCCTCCTGCCGTTCACCAAGATCATGCACACGTTCTTCAGCGTGCCGATCAACCTGCTGAGGAGGAGGTAGCGCCATGGACGCAGAAACGAGTGCCCGGCTCAAGGAACTGTTCACCACCAAGCTCAACAGCGCCATGCGCCTCTACCTGGACACCTGCGCGCGCTGCGGGGTCTGCGTCGAGGCCTGCCACGCCTATGCCTCTTCACCGCAGACCCGCTATACCCCCGTGGGCAGGGCCGAGGTCATCCGCAAGGTGTTCAAGAAGTATTTCAAGCTGGAAGGCAAGGTAGCGCCCTGGCTCGGAGAGGTCATCCCGATCGACGACGTATCTCTCGACCTGGTGAACGACGCGGCGTGGTCCTGCACGGGATGCCGTCGCTGCATGACCTTCTGCCCCTTCGGCATCGACACGCAGATGATCATGTCCATTGCCAAGCTTCTTCTCATAGGAGCCGACAAGGAGCCCAAGCTCCTCACCATGCTTTCCGACATGTCCATCGCCAAGGGGGAAGGCGTCGAGGAAACAAAGCCGTCATTCGTCCAGGCGGTGCAGGGCCTCGAAGGGGAAATCCGCGCCTTGTGGCACGCCGGCGGTGACGGTGGAAGCCGAGGGGGCCGACGTGCTCTACGTTGCCCTTGCCGGGAAGCACTCCATCATCCCCGCGGCCGCCATCATGAACGCCGCGGGAGAGAAATGGACGCTGAGCGTGTTCGAGGCGGTGAACTTCGGGGCTTTCCTCGGGGATCCGAAGAAGACCCAGGCAATCGCGCGGCGCATCCACGACGAGGCAGTGCGGCTGAAGGTGAAGGAGGTCGCCATTGTCGAGTGCGGCACCGCCTTCAGGGTCATGAAGTTCATGAGCGGCCCGCACCCCTTCCATGTCGTTGCCTTCGTCGAGCTCATAGCGCGCTACGTGAAGGAAGGGCGCATCCGCCTGGATGACACGAAGCTGCAGGGAAAGCTCACCTATCACGATCCCTGCCAGATTGCGCGCAACGGCGGGGTGATGGACGAGCCGCGCCAGGTCATACGAAAGCTGACTGCGGATTTCGTCGAGCTGCGGCCCACCCGCGAGGAGAACTGGTGCTGCGGGGGCGGCGGCGGCCTGGTGGCCCTCGGGGAGAAGGACTTCCGCATGAAGTCAGGCAAGGTCAAGGCGGAGCAGATGAAAGCCTCAGGCGCCGCCATCATCTGCACGGCATGCGAAAACTGCCATTCGCAGCTCACAGACCTGAACGAGCACTACGGGCTAGGCATGAAGGTCGAGTTCCTCTCCAAGCTTGTCGCCGACGCCCTGATAAAATAGGCCGGGGGAAAGCGGCGGACGGGCCCTCACGGGCCCTTCAGGAATGCGTTCGCCGCCGCGGCCAACGCCTCGATCTCCCGTGCGTGCACACGGGAGACATCCCCCGACGGGTGCGGCAGGCTCCTTACCAGGAGCCGGTCGAAAAGGCGCAGCCGCGCCATGTGCAGCTCGCCGCCGAGAACGCGACCGTCGAATGCCCGGGCTGCCAGCCATGGGGGAAACGCATCCTGAAGCTGCGCCTCGGCGCGGGCCCCCTGGTAGAGACAGCAGAGAAACAGCCCCACCTTTCCCTCGAGAAGCGCGTCGCGGTTGCGTTCGCAGAACCAGCTTACTTCCCGCTGGATTTTGCCGCCATAAATGGAACCCCCGATCAGCACAACATCGAACCCGTGAACATCAGGGGCCCTGCCCTGTGCGAGGTCGACGCACGTCGTCTCGGCGCGAAGCTGTCCGGCAAGCTTCCGCGCGCAGGCCGCCGTGGTCCCGTACCGCGTGCGATAGGCAACCAGCGCCTTCATTGCGGATCCTTCCCTTGAGTCGGCACGGCCTCTGCGAGGCTGCGGCGGACGTGGTAGAGCCTGTTGCGCAGGTACAGGAACATGTCGAATGCCACCATGACGGCGTTCAGGGCGTAGAGGAATATCACCAGGTCGTAGTGGAAGAGCAGCTTGTGAAGGACGCCCGCCATGTAGCCGACGAACACGATCACCAGGAACGGGAGGCTCTTGCCCGCCACGGCCCGCGTCTTCAGCGACTTGTAGATGGAGACCGGCCACGCGGCCCCGAAGCACACCAGCATCGTTATCTCGAATACGCTCATCTGTACTCCATTGAGGCAAGGGCAGGGACAAGGGCAGCGGCGGCGCTGCACGAGGCAAGCCGCGCGGGTGATCCCACCACCTCCTCCAATGCGGGGTCGAAGGGGACCTCGCCGGCAAACGCGGCGCCCGTCTCGAGTGCCAATTGCCGCACCGAAGCGGCGTTCCCCCGCACCATGTTGGCGATAATCCCTGACACCGTCACGTGCATCTCACCCACTATTCCCAGCAGCCGGCGCACGACGGCTATGGATACAGCGGAGGGAGTCGACACCACGATGGCTTCCATGCGCGGGACCAGCCGCGTCAGGTCGAGCACTTCCTCGCCAATGCCGGGCGGCATGTCGATGAACAGGTAATCGAGGCTTCCCCAGAGGGTGACGGCGAAGAGCTCCAGCAGGGCATCGGAGATCTCAGGGCCGCGCAGCGCCAGGGCGTGCTCCCCGCTGAAGGCGGCCACGCTCATGAGCCAGAGGTTCTCAGAAACAGGCAGGGGAAGGATCCCCTTGTCTTCGGCAGGCAGCCGGGGCGTGACACCCAGGAAAACGTGCGTGGATGCGCCCTGCAGGTCAAGGTCGAGGATGCCGACGCGGCGACCCGACGCGGCGAGCGCGCACGCGGACACCGTTGTGCACAGCGTCTTGCCGACGCCGCCTTTCGCCGAGCAGAAACCGGCGATCCTTCCGATTCCCGCCAGCCGCTTCTCTATGACCGACGAACGAGGATCCCTCACCTGCAGGCATCCGATGCATCGAGGGTGATGCTGCTGATGCTCACTCCCCGTCCCCGCAGCAGGCGGTAGTCAGGGCTCCCGCACCGCGGGCAGCGAACGAACGCGTGCGCCGCTTCGGGCAGGAAGTGAATGGCCTCCCGCGATTCGTCGGTCAGGCCGCCGGTCTCATCGAGGCTCCATTCCTTCCCGCACGCGGTGCAGAGGAACGCGGCT
>JBEKVA010000554.1:0-2503 GCA_049514475.1 Spirochaetia bacterium | reverse complement strand
CCCGTTGGAGGCAACGAACGCTATCTGCAGGGGGCCTGACTGCCACGACCAGGTGACGAACCCCGTCTGCAGCGTGAATCCCGTGACGGCATCCTTCTCGGGGTAGAATGCCATGTCCCCGGTGCCCATGCCGCTGGAGAAATTGCTGAAGGGGCCGACCTCACCCAGGAACGTCATGCGGGAGGCGGTAGCGGATCCCTCGCTGAGGCCGAGGTTGAACGGCGGAGGCGTGCAGGAAAGCAGCGCCAGGAGAAGGGCAGCGGCAGGAAATACGAGTTTTTTCACAGGAACCACCTGTAGCCCGCGCGGAAGGAGAGCAGGCTGATGGCTGCTGCCGGGGTGAAGATCCAGCCCGGCGGAGAGTTGTTGGAGCTGATGGATGCCTGGAACAGGTTCGAATGCGGGGTGAAATACACCATGGGAACATACTCCAGGAAGAATGCCCCGCTGTGTGACGGGAGGATTTCAGTGCCCAACGCAAGCTGGAAGCCGCCCCACGAGATGGGCTCGAGGCTCAGCTGCCAGCCGGGATCGTGGAATATCCGCAGGAAGGCGCCTACCTCTCCGTACATCCGAAAAAGCCTGTCCTTTGGAGTGATATAGATGCCGGCCTGGAGGACGAGATTGGTGAGGGGACTGCTGGAAAAGACGCTTCCCCCGCTGCCGGAGTCGCTGCTCGACTGGCTCTGCAGGTTGAGCCCCAGGGCATAGGTCGTGAATCCCATCCTCAGCCAGAGGAAGCTGGGCACGTAAAACCAGGCGGCATCGAAGCCGGGATAGCCGAAATCCTTCAGGGTAGCTTCCACGGTCCACGCGGAATCGGCCTTCTGCGGAAGCTCTATTTCCCTGTCCTCGCTGAGGAACAGGCTCCGTGTTTCATCGTGGTAGCCGTCGCGGGTCGCCCTCAGGGAGTACGGCGCGGGTGAGGCGAGGGTAATCTCCGCGCGTCCATCCGCATCCGCGGTCACCACGGCGGAGGTGCCGGCAAAGACGATGCGGGTACCGGGGAGGGCCTTCAGGGTGAGTACTGCTGACTGGGGGACCCCTGGCGGAATTGTCTCGGCTGCCTTCGGGTAGGCATCCAGCAGCGCCCCGGTGACGTCGTCCCACTTCTCGAAGGGCAGGCCGAAGACGGTGAGTCTTTCGCCCCGCTGGAGGGGCTGATCGATGCCTTGCTGATTACGGGAGACGTCGAAGGAACGCAGGCGAAGCCGCGTGGAATCCCTGTCAGCGGAGATGTCGACCCACAGCCATGCACTGGCCCCCGCGTCAACTGCCAGGCCGGTGAGGTGATCGGGGGAGGCCGGCGGAGTGCTCTCCGGCGATTCGACAATGGTCATCCCTTTCAGCTTTCCCTGCAGCGCGATGTGAAGCGAGCGGGATATCATGAGCAGCTCGTTCTCGGAGAACCCGCTGCCCCCCTGCTGATCGACGTGAAGCATCAGGGTCATGGGGCCGCGGGCGGCAGGTGCCTCCTCCTGGGCGGGCAGAAGCCGCGGCAGCAACAGGAGCACGAGGAGAAGCAGTCCGCGAAGGGTCCGTGCCATCACCACCACCTGGCCACCTTGGTAAGCATGCGCGTGCTCTGGTCCAGTTGGACGGAGTAGCTGCCGTCCGCCTTGTATGCGTAGGTAATCTGGTGCGCGCCCTGGCCCACGGGCAGCGTGGAAAGGACGCCGAAGGGCGGCGTGAGGGAATAGCGCACCAGGGCATGGTCCTGGTAGCTGTAGGCAACCAGGCAGTCGCCGGCAAAGCCCACGCTTGAGGAATCCAGGTTGCTGTAGCTGGCGTGCGGGTAGTTGTCGAAGAGGGCGGGGAGCAGCGTGTTGGTGCACACGGCGGCCAGGGGCAGAGCGACGATATGCATGGTGGAGCTGCCCTGCTCTCCGAGGACCAGGATCACCCTGCCCGCGCTCAGGCTGTCCTCGATGTTGTACACCGCGTCGACCTGGAATTGCGTGTCCGCCGTGCTCTTGATGGCGACCGCGGCGTTGAAGTTATTGGTCGTCCACCACTGCCACTGGCTGTAGGTGAGCACGTTGACGCCGGTCACCTGGAAGTTGATGACGTTCTTTTGCCGCAGCGGCGAGCTGAAGCTTGGGCCGAACACCGACTGGTTGGCATTCCATGAAGGGCTCGCCCCAACGGTGAGCAGGTTTGTCGCGGAGAACCCGAAATTGCCGATCTCGATATTCTGGTCAGCCTCTTCCATGATGGTGGATCCCGAGAAGGCGCCCCAGCCGTTGAGCTGGGCCGAGGTGTAGGTCTGGATCAGGTTCAGGCTCGAATCCAGGACGATGACCCGGGGATCCACGCTGGCGTTCCTGTTCATGAGAAGGACGAACTCTCCCTGCGGGGGCGCATAGGCAGTTACGCAATAGACGGCGTAATCCTTCGCGGCGCCCGACGGGATCACGGAGGAGAGGTCGGTGCGCGCCACCACCTGGGTGAGCAGGGGGGAAAAGGCCGAGAAAAAGAAGATGCAGGAGGACAGGGGGAGCAC
>JBEKVA010000553.1:0-2504 GCA_049514475.1 Spirochaetia bacterium | reverse complement strand
CAGGGTGGTGGCGTTATTCTTGCCCTGCTGCTGTTGCATCAACTCTTGGAAGGCCAGGAAGGAAGGGCTCTGACAGAAGAACACTCCGAAGGCACCGCGTATCACATCTTGAAGGGAGAACTCTGCATATTTTTGCCTGTGCGTCGATCGGGAAAACTCTCGACGCATCCCATGAGCAAGGACAAGAGGATCTGGAACGTCTCCCCTCCTGGCATTCTGAGACCAAGCGTAGGGCATCCAGTCTATAACGAATACTAGACGGACGTTCCCTGTAGTCCAGGGCATTGCGTCCCGGGGAGACCTATATTTAGAATTGCTGGCTCACGCCGCGGCCGCCCCTTCCCTCAGTCCCACCACATGGCGCCGCGCGGCTGCTCCACCATCACGGCCTTCAGGAATGTCACCGCCTTGCGCAAGCCCTCGGGGCCGCTCATGAGCGAGTCCTCGTGCTCGATGCTCATGACGTAGTCGTAGCCGACGATGCGGAGCGTGCTTACCATGTCCTTCCACACCCCGAAGTCGTGACCGTACCCCACGGTGCGGAATATCCAGGATCGCTCTGCTTCCTTTGCGTACGGCTTGTTGTCCAGCACGCCGTTCACCTGCGCCACCAGCGGCTCCACCCGGGAGTCCTTGGCATGCACGTGAAAGATGCAGGAGGAGAGCGCGCGGATGGCGGCGTTGGGATCGATGCCCTGCCAGAACATGTGGCTGGGATCGAAGTTGCACCCAATCTCCTCTCCGACGGCCTGCCGCAGGCGCAGGAGCTTGTCAGGGGAGTACACGGCGTCTCCCGGGTGCATCTCCAGGCAGATCATCTTCACCCCGTGCTTGCGGGCAAAGGCGATCTCTTCCTTCCAGGTGGGGATGAGCTTCTGCTCCCACTGCCACTTCAGCGCCTCAGTGAAATAATCGGGCCACGGGCAGGTGATCCAGCTCGGGTTGGCGTCATTGTCCGATGTGCCGGGGCAGCCGGCAAATGTGACAATGCGCTCCACCCCGAGCTTTCCCGCCAGCTCTATGGCATCCCGGAAGTCCTTGCGGTGACGATCGGCAAAGTCCTTCCGCGGGTGGACCATGTTGCCGTGGCAGGAGAGGGCGCTCACGAACAGGCCCGACTTCTCCACGGCGGCGCGGAAGGCCTTCAGGGCCTTCTCATCGGCGAGCAGGCGGGAGGGGTCGACGTGCTTCTTGTTGATGAACCCGCCGCAGCCGATCTCCACCGCCTCGCACCCCTGGGCCTTGATCGCCTCGAGGGCCTTCTCGAAATCCCGATCGTAGAACAGCGTGTTGAATGCACCAAGCTTCATGAATCACCTCCTGCTACGTGCAGGAAGTATCTACGGCAGGCAGCCGGAAATCAAGCAAAAGCCGCGGGCACCTGCCCGCGGCGGACTGCTGTACGGGCCCCGCCCAGCGAGCGGCCGTGGCGATGCTATCTCGTCTTCCAGTTGACGAAGATCTGCTTTGCCTCGGCAAAGAGAGCCTTCGAGATCGTGATGGTGTCCGCGGTCTCCGTCTTGATGTCTTTCGTGATAGGCACGGGATTGCAGCCGCCCTTGATGAGCTCCACCTGGCTGGCCTTGAACCTGTTGCGGCAATTCTGGCAAACAAGCACGTCGCCCTGCTGCACGTAATAGCCGCGGCCGGAGGAGTAGCAGACCTGGCAGGTGTTGAAGGCGGTCCTCACGGTGCCGTCAGGTGCCCTGAGGGCCAGGACCTCGATGAGCACGCCGTCCAGCTTGTATTGATAGAACTTCGCCGTTTCCGTGACCTCCTTCTTCGGGATCTGCATGTCGCCGTTGGGAAGGATCTTTGCTCCCGCGAAACTGGCAGCAGCGCCGAAAAACAGCATGGCGAACGCACCAAGGGTAAGAGCGATCTTCCTGAACATGTGCACCTCTCCTTCAGTCCTGGTCTGGATGATATTGGCGCACTGTATCGCGCAGCTTTGAAGAAAGTATGAAGCCCTTCCTTCACATTTAATTCACAGCTTGCCCGTATGCTGGGGAGCATTCAGGATCATCAGGGAGGTTCCATGGCGGGAAAGCGTGCCACTATCCGTTTCCTCGTGGACGGCATGTCGTGCAGCAGCTGCGAGCAACGCATCGAAAAGGCGTTGCGTGCGCTGGAAGGCGTCCACCAGGTGAGCGCACGTGCCTCGCTCTCCGAGGTAACCGTGTACTATGATGCCGGCAGCGTCACCCGGGAGATGATGGTGTCTGCCATCAGCGTCGCGGGTTACAGCGTTCGCCCGGACTCCGCCTCGGCACCAGGGCACGCGCTGCCAGCGGGAGAAGACAAGGCGGCGGCACGGTCGAAGTCCGGTTCTCTGTATCGATTCCTCGGACTCATCGCCGTGGTAGCGGCCATCTACCTCATCATCCGTTACACCGTCGGCTTTACATTCCTCCCCACCGTAACGCAGTCCATGGGCTATGGCCTGATCTTCGTTGTCGGGCTTCTCACCTCGCTGCACTGCATCGCCATGTGCGGGGGGATCG
>JBEKVA010000552.1:0-4940 GCA_049514475.1 Spirochaetia bacterium | reverse complement strand
ATTTACCTGGGGGGTATGTCAGGAGTTCTGAAGTTATAGGAGCAAAACAAGGTGATGGCGGTGGTAAACGAGGGAGGGGGGTGCGGGGGGAGGGAGACTAACAGATTGTGGATAAGTGGATAAGGAGGTGTTTGCCGGTAGGAGGATGGATGAGTAAATAAGATCCTTGTGGAGTTGTTGCTGTAACGAGGCTGTCGTTTTCCAAAACGACTCGATTGAGATTGCCAACTCCAACAAGGACCGTTCTTGGTCACATAAAACAATTGCCTGCTCCTCGAAGGGGAGTAGTTGCTGGTTACAAGAATGCCGTGAGCGGAACGGTCACTATTTTGGTTCGCTCAGGAGGAGGATATGCAGGAGCGTAATGCCATCGGGATCGATCCAGATGCCCAGGGGTTCGTCTGCGCCTACGTCAAGCGTTCGGAGGCGAGAGTGGCCACCAAAGGCTACATGGCCACCGACTCGGATCTAAAGAGCTTTCTTAAGTGGGTGCAGGGCGAAGGCGATGTGATCATCGCCATCGAGGGCAGCAACGGCTGGAGCAAGCCCTTGGAGAAGGTGCTGCGCGAGGCGGCGGTTGTATTCTACTCCTTTAAACCCGCGGACACGGACAAGTTCCGCAAGGCGGTACTGGGGCAGAACAAGACAAACCGGAAAGACGCAGAGTCAGTAGCCCGCTATGCGATGGCACTTGAGGCGCAGGGGAAACTGGATCAGTACCGACGGGTGTGGTTTCCCGACATGGACCTACAGCTTCTCGCCCGCAGCCACAAGAGCCTCACCGAGGAGCTAACCGCGAAGGTCAATCGGCTGTGGAAGCTGCTGCGCTACGCCTCCCCGGATCTGTACCTGGCTTTTGGGGGGAAGAACCCAGAGGTGCAGAGCAGCCCAAGAGTGCTGAAAAACCAGGGAATTCTCAATCTTTTGACCTCCACCCCGGATGTGGGGCAGTGGAAAAGCCTTAGCGATGAGCAGATCCTCGAGGCCATGGGCGGGGGAGAGTACAAGAGGAGGCGCGCATTTGTTGAACAGCTACGAAAGGTCATGGGCAGCTTTCAGCCGGCCTCGGAGGCGATGGCCCTGTTATTGCGCACGAGTGCCGAAGACATCCAAAGACTCAAGGAGGAACTCCACGGTATAGGAGGGATGCTGGAGAAGCTCACCGCGGAGAACGCCGCGGTTCGGGAGTTGTGCGCGATGAAAGGCATCGCGACGAATACTGCGAGCAAGATGATCGCCGAGATCATCGACATCAGGCGCTTCGCCCGTGAAGACAGCCTGGCGTGTTATTCAGGATTGGGAATGCGGGAACACTCAACCGGGCAAACGACGAACATGGTCTCTTCGGAGCTTTTTAACCATCGTTTGAAGGATGCCTTCATGACTGCGGCGAAAAACTTCGTCAATTGCAATCCCGAATCGCACATCGCCGGGTATTACAGAAACCTGGTCAAAGCGGGAATGTCTCGGCTGGAGGCAACAAAGCGCGTTGCACGAGCTCTGGTGCGAGTGATTTACCGCAGACTTTCAGCGCTAACCGCGCAGCCATCGGAGACCGAGACAAAGAAAAGCGGGGAGCCAAGCGGTCTTACCCGCAGTGGACAGAGCCACGTAAGCAACACACCGCCTTCGTCCCCCGCCAATAATATGGAAAGGGTTACCAGCCGGGTCAAGAGAGAGACTATACGGAAGAGGAGAACCACGAACGTAGCACGAAGGAGATCAATCTCGAAAAAAATCTCTTGACTTTGCTAAAACAATCTCAATCACACGGCTTCTACGATGGCTGTCTACGCTTCACGGTCACAGTCACCTGTGATCGCGCAAGACTCGCTTCCGACTGCTGGCCAAGCTTTGTCGGGTTGGATTAGTTACCAACAGAGTCACTTTGAAAGGTTTCCGTCTGTGACTTCCTCCTTTCCCAAGCTTGCTTGGCGCGAGCTAAAGCCGACTGGGGCCGACATCACGGCTCAACTTTGAAGTCGGCATCCTGGTCCCGCTCCGCGTCCTGTTGATTCTCGATGTAGTGCGCGATCATTTCTTCGCTCACGTTCCCTGTGCTGGCCACGTAGTACCCGCGGCCCCATAGATGCCTCCCCCAAAATGCTTTGTTCAATCCTCGGTTCTCCTGCAATAGTTTCCGTGATATCAGCCCCTTCATGCCCTGCACGAGCCTGGACACCGCCAGTGTCGGCGGCACGCTGACCAGCAGATGCACGTGGTCTCGACTGATGTTCCCTTTCTCGATCTCCACGTCCAGGCTCGCGCAAATCATTCGCATCAGGTCCCTTACGCGGGTTCCTACCTCTTTGTTCAATACTGGCTTGCGGTACTTGGTGATCAATACTATGTGATACTTCAGGTCGTACACGCAGTGCGATGCTTTGCGGTACTATTTGCTCATCGTACCGCAAGCCTACTAAAGTCTTCGTCTGAAGACGAGGGGGTTTCTCCCCGTAGGAGACTCTAAAGGTTGCTCACGCTTAAAAGCAAGCACGCCATCGCGTGGACACACAAAGCAATCCTTATCACGGTCATATATGAATTGAAGGCGCTGATGCGGATCGCATCGATCCCGTTGTTCCTTCAACACTGGGACTCTTTTGTCAAAAAGGAGCTCGGGCTTCTCCGGTCTCGCACCTTTCTCCTTCAGCCGTGCAAAATCTCGATCCGGCATATAGACATCGCGCTCTTCCAGTCTTCGCAAATTCTCCCCGCTTGAATACCCACAGTCCAGTACATACTTTACTTCATCCGTTTTTCTCTCGCATAGGCGAGGTTTCTCGGCCTCGATTGCCTCAACGATGGAAACGGTGTGCAGAGCGTCGGACTGATCCGTGACAACCTTAGCATAAACGATCATCTGACTTTTGCTGTCCACCGCAAGCTGTGCGTTGTACCCTATTACAAACCCCTTTGTCCCATCTCTCTGCACGTCGACATCTGGCTCGAAAAGGTGCACCCGTTTTCGTTCAGGATGCTCCTTAAGAAACTGCAGCGCCTCCTCAAGCTTGACTAGCTTCCTTGCCAAGCGCTTCTCACGTTTCTCCAGCGCCTTCTTTTCTTCTTCCTCCCGAGATGCCTCCCATTCGGCTTACCGTTTCTTGCAGAGCTCGTTGACGTGCTCGTATCTTCGCTCCAACTCCTTCCGATCACCGATGTCCTTACGGTTTGCCCATGCCTTAATCTTGGTGCCGTCGATGCATACGGTGTCCAGGTCGACCATGCCCGCCTGTGCTCCTAAAAACACTGTTTGGCTGAAAAGTTCTCTAATCGTTTCGTGATGACGTTTTCGAAAAACAGAAAACGTTGTGTGATCAAAGCTCATTCCGCCGGATAAATACAGAAGGTCTGCTCTCACCGATAGTTCCCGTTGAAGGTTTCGCATTGAGAGGTTTCCGTACAATAGCGAATAGATCATAATCGCCAAGATCCTGTCGCATGGCGCTGCAGGCCTGCCGCCTGCAGAAGTATCGTTTTCGGTAGCTTGCATCGAAGACGCTCAAATCAAGTCTTCGAATCATCGACAGGAGCTGCGAAATGGGGTGGTCTTCGGGGAACAACTCATCGAAATTGATAGGAACGAATCGCAATTGCCGAACATTCGGATCTCGATATTTCGCCATGTAATAGGATGCCTTGTTAGAGCAAGAAACTCAATGGTTGTTTTTCAACACTCTCCTGAGGTACCCCCTGAAACGTGGCTGGGCACGGCAACGACGCCCTTTGCGGGTGTCCCCGGCCCAGCTCCAGGGTTAGAATTCTGGATGAGGCAACGGGGTACAAACGGTTAGAATTTTGGATGAGGCAACACGTACCCAATGAACGCATAACATAGAGTTGAGTTGCCGCCCCGATTCAGAATCAAAGTGTTCGGTTTAGACAGACTGAACCGGAACTTACTAGACGACCTTCAGGCGGACAACTCCAACGACTTGTTATGTTTCACATTGACACACTGCACCACTGCTATCCAGTTCGGTCATTCTCCATAGTGGCTATCCAGTTCGGTCATTCTCCATAGTGTGTCCACATCCGCAGAATCTTGACCGCCTTCTGCTCCTCCAAGACCTGATACACTAGTCGGTGGTGCAGGCTTATTCGGCGGGAGTATGCACCCGAGAGGTCACCAATGAGCTTCTCGTAAGGAGGGTAGCGTGCAAATGGGTTTCGTTTCAGAAGCGTCAGCAGCTTGACCGCCTGGGGTTTCAGACCCGCCGCAGCTACTTTCCTTGCGTCCTTTTGCGCCTGCTTGGTGAAGTAGAGCTTATAGCTCACCAAGCAACCTTGGTCGAGGCTTTGGACAGTGGCTCCTTCATCCCCTTGAGAATGGAGTCTCTCATGCCGGGTATGGAGAGCAGATACAGAGTTTCCTCTATGGACCGCCAGTCATCCTCGCCCACCAGAACAGCGGATTTGCTCTTGCCGGTGATGTGGATAGGTTCATGGGTCTCAGAAAGACTCTCCACGAGTTTGTAGAGGTTCTTCCTGGCGGTGGTGATGTTGATACTGCTCAAGACGAATGTCTCCTCAGCGTACGTATTGGCGTACGTTAAATGTACCTTCTCCAACGCTGTCTGTCAACCTGCCAGGTCCGTCCCGGTGGGCCGTCGCGGTCGGTTGCTGCTCGCTCCAAGCCACGCCGGCAAGTCAGAACCGCTCGTGCTACCGGAGACCAACCCGTCTGTCAGGCGATCGCGTGTCACTGGCCGGCCGGCCCCTGCTGAGCGTGAATGCGGTTGAATGGCAAAAGATTGAGTCCCAAAAGCCCCCTCGCGGGTTTGTCAGCATGATGGTACGCCAACTCAACCCAGAATTTGTCCTGAATAGCACATCGTTGACACTATTCTAAGCACATCGTTTACACTTTTTTCTCTGCCCTCCGCTGGCGCCCGAGGTCATCCTGGATGCGCAGCGTCCGCTCGTCAAGGTAGCCCAGT
>JBEKVA010000551.1:0-2519 GCA_049514475.1 Spirochaetia bacterium | reverse complement strand
GACCCGGTCCACCATCCGCCCGGCCCATCGTGCCACCAGGAGAGTGCCCAGCAGCCCCACGATCGTAATGGAGAACATCCCGCCGAGCAGGTCGTTCTTGAACCCCAGGTTTTCCATGAAGTACAGGGTGCTCAGGGCGCCGCCGAGACCCTGGCTGAAGTTCCAGCACCCGATGAAAACCAGCCAGGGCCGAAACCCGCGGTTTCGCAGCGGGGAGGCGATATCCTGGAACGAGCCGTAGCGCGGCTCGGCGGGAAACGGCGGCTCCGGAATGCGCGCGTGGAGAAACAGGTCGAGGTAGCCGATGAGGCTGGCCGCCAGGAGGATGAGGGCTGCCGCCTCCAGCTTCCATTCCTGGGGAATGAGGTCCATGACGAGGGCCGAGGGGAGGGTCACCAGCATGACGGCCAGGGAGATCCAGCTGTCCCGCCTTCCCCAGAACGTGCCGTGCATCTCGGAAGGAATGATCGTGGAGAGCCACCCGTACCAGGGCCCGAAGGAGATATTGCCGACGAGCGAGCCGGCGGAGATTCCCGCAATGAAGACCAGGAACGCGAGGGGGTGCCCCGCCTGCCACAACAGGAAGGCACCGATCACCCCTGCCAGCCGCAGCACCCTGTCGGCCAGCGCCGACCAGAACCACACCCGCTTGCGGGAGCCGCTGCGCACTCCAAGGATCGCGCCCAGCGGCTGCACCACCACGACCCAGGAGGTGATTCCTCCCAGGATGCCCCAGCCAAGCTGCGACATCCCTATGGCATTTCCGAAATAGATATAGATGATTCCCGTCAGGAAGGTTCCCCACGCGGTTCCCATTGCGCCGGTGAGGATATGCGTGTTCATCAGGGAGGGGAGCTCGCCGGCCCGCACCGTGCGCTGCACGAAAGAGCCGCGACGCTGTGCGGGCTGTGATTGTTCGACTTCGCTCTTCAAGCTCGTCATGCTCTGATACGAGTTTACGAGAATCGACTTCCTCAGGTGGATTGTCAATACGATACGGGGCGGCGGCGGCCTCCTGACGGCGCACGCTGATCGACCCTTGCAATGAAATCGGCTTATCAGCTATTCTCCCGTCACTTTTTCCCTTCGGAGGTGCTCCCATGTCGTCTCACCTCGTCGCAGACACTCTCCGTCCCGACGGCAGCCGGCTCGCGTGGCTTTACGATACGGCCCTCGTGGCGGGTTTTTCCCTCGTCGTGGCCCTCAGCGCGCAGGTTGCCATCCCCCTCCCCTTCACGCCGGTGCCTGTGACGCTGCAGACCCTTGCGGTGCTTTTGGCCGGCTGCCTCCTGGGAAGCGGCCGCGGGGCGCTGGCCGTCCTTGCCTACATCGGCGAGGGCGCCGCGGGACTTCCTGTCTTCTCCGGCGGCAGGGGGGGCTTTGTGCACTTGCTGGGCCCCACCGGTGGGTACCTGCTTGGCTTCCTGGCAGCCGCATACATAGTGGGTTTCCTGGCTGAGCGCGGGACGCTGCGTTCCTGGCCGGGCACGCTCCTGACGCTCGTTCTGGGCAACGTGATCCTTTACATCCCAGGGGTCATCTGGCTGGGGGCGTATACGGGCATGGACAAGGCGGTCCAATTCGGTTTCCTGCCGTTCCTGGCTGGCGATGTGCTGAAGATCGCGGCCGGCTGGGGGCTTCTCAGCGGCGTGGCGGCGGTACGAGAGAAGTCCAGCAGGGGCGCCTGACGCCTTGCTCGGCGACGCTGAACGCTCTAACTGAAGCACAGGCGGCATAGCTTTCCATCGGGCGCCATGATACGCTGATCGACATATGATCCTTGCTTACGACATCGGCACCTCCTTCCTCAAGGGCGCCGTGGTGAGCTCGGGCGGAACCGTGCTGGCGCGCGCGCAGGTGGCCGTGCGCATGGTTGAGAGCGGCAACCCCGAGCGGCGCGAGTGTGATGCCAATACGTGGCTGTCCGGCATGGCCATGGTGACCGCCCAGCTCGGCCTTCGCGAGAAGGGGCGCATTCGCGGCGTGGTCGTGAGCTCCAACGGGCCCACCCTCGTGGCGGTCGACGCCGACGGGCAGCCGCTGGATTTCGCCATGACGTGGATGGACCGCCGCGCGGAAGAGGAAGCCGACCTGATCGCGGAGTTTTCCGACACGCCGCTGGATGCCTCCTTCTACCTGCCCAAGGCGTTCTGGATCATGCGGCACAAGCCCGAGATCTACGAGCGGACACGGCACTTCCTACCCTGCGCCGAGTATGTCTCATTCTTTCTCACCGGCAACTCGGTGCGCATCGTTCCCACCCCGCTGTTCAAGGATTTCTTCTGGAACGAAGGGGCCATCCCGCGGCTGCACATGGACCAGGACAAGTTCCCCCCCTTCGTGGATGTCGGTGACCTGTTGGGCACCGTGTGCGCGGAAGCAGAGGAGACCCTTGGCATCCCCGCCGGGCTGCCCGTGTTCGCCGGCGGCCCTGACTTCATCATGTCTATCCTGGGCACCGCCAGCATCGTGCCGGGCAGGGCCTGTGACCGGGCAGGCACGTCCGAGGGGATCAACCT
>JBEKVA010000550.1:0-3614 GCA_049514475.1 Spirochaetia bacterium | reverse complement strand
GTGGCGGGCGAGGAGGTGCCGGAGGATCGCACCCACGCCTCGGCGTGAAACCGCGTCTTGTCGGTCGGCCTCGCGTCCCCGGTGAGCTGCAGCCGGTACTCCTGGTAGGTGAGCTGCGGGGTGCTGTCGGTGGACACCCGATCGTCGGTCCTGACCGACCCGCCGAACTGGACGCCGGTCGCGGGCTCCGCCGCAGTACTCGCCGCGATATCCTGTGGATTTGTTTCGGCCGTCTCGGCGCAGGTTGCGACGGGCGTCGCCAGGGCGAGCAGCGCCGCGGAAACCATGGCCGCGGCCGCGATTGTTCGACTCTTTTTCATGGACGTGTCTCTCCCTCCCGGGCCTGGCTATTGCAAGAGCGCGCGTTCGCTGAACTTCTCATCAGCGATCCCGGTGTCCAGCTTGAGATCCGAGACGAGCATCTTGCTCGTGTGCTTCTTTCGCAGGTCCTCCATGCTGGTCGCCATGGCCACCCAGTAGCCCTGCACCTGCTGCAGATTCTCGCGGAGCATGATCTTCACCAGTGCGCCGCTCCTGTCGTAGTGCTCAATGCGCACGCCGCACCAGTTGTCGGTGCGCACCCACATCAGGAGCCGGGAATAATCGCTCGTCTTGCCCGGCTTCGGGGTGAGCTCCAGGATCACCGTATCCTTCTCCTGCTTCTGGATCCGGGGCTCCCACTTGTCGGTCATGCGGACCGCCTCCATGTCCTCATAGGTGAAGTCGGTGCCGGCGAAGCTCGTGTTCTTCACGTGCGAGGCGATACGCCGCGCCTTGCCGAAGGCGGGCAGGTAGACGTACTGGACGTCGTTGGGCAGGGAGAGGAACGCGATTCCCCGCTGATCTGCCGGGGACAGGAATCTCACCAGGCGCTTGTCGCGCCCCTTCTGCAGCATGGTGAGCTCGCGCGATTTCTCCTTGCCGTCCTTGTCGACCAGGAGAAGCTTCATGGTGTAGCTCTGGTCCCTGGCGCCGCTGGAGGTATCGTCGACCTTCGCGAGGATGTCCGCGGCCGAGAGCCCGGCCTCCTGCGCCCCGATCGGGCTGCAGGCAATGCCGGCGAGCAGGACGAGGGAGATGAACGTGATGACGTGCTTCATGTGGTGATCGCCTCCTTGGATTTTCTTTTCTGCGCGCCGACAAAGGCCGTCGGGGCCATGAGGATCAGGGCGGGCAGAAGGGTGAATGCGCCCACGCCGCTCGCGATCATCGCGATGGCGGTGAGTATGCCGAACTGCTGCAAGGGCACGAGATTCGCGAATACCAGCGTCACGAACCCCATGGTGACGGCCAGGACGTTGATGATGATGGCCGTTCCCGTGGTCTGGATCGTCTTTTTGACGGCGTCCGCCGCGCTGCCGGGACCGCGGTAGTACGTCGTGAAGCGGACGCTGAAATGGATGACGTAGTCGATGCCGATTCCCAGGGCGATGCTCGCCACGAGCACGGTCGCCACGTTGATGGGGATGCCGGCGAGACCCATGAAGCCGAACATGACGGCGATGGCCAGGACGATCGGCGCCAGCCCGAGGATGCCGCCGCGAATGGAACGCAGCTTTATGGCGAGCAGGATGAAGATGAAGGCCAGGGCGATGAGCAGGCTCTCTCCCTGGCTCTTGAGGATGCTCTGGTCCATGTGCCACGTGATGAGCGGCATGCCGGTGTAAGCCGCCTGGAAGCTGACCGTTTCGGCCTCCACGCCCGATGATCCTGCCAGGCGTTCGGCGATGCCTGGCGGAACGGCGGCCCGCTCCTGCGCGAGGTCGGCGAGCTCACCCTCGGCATCCTGGCGGAAGGAGGGATCGGCCTGCAGCGCCGCGGGCATCAGGGGAAGGATTTCCGCGAGCCCCTGCGCCGGCGCGGGGAGCGGCCTGCCGCCCGCGTACAAGGCCGCAAGCCGCTCCGCCAGTGCCTGCTCGTCGAATGCGGTCCCCGGCATGCGTGTGCGCGCGATCCATCGCAGCGCCTGTGCCGTGCGGCCGCTGCGGTAGCGCAAGACTGCCGCGGCGTCCGGGGGCGTGAGGGCGGCCACATCGACCACCGCAAGGGTCTTCTCCATCCTGGAGATGTATGCGTCCATGGACGCGACGGTCCGCGCAAGCTCGCCGACCTCGACCATGCCGGTCATGGCCTGGATCTGCCCCTCGCTCTTGTCCCCGTTGAGGAGCTGGGTGACCATGTCCTGCCCCTCGATGAGGAACATGAGATTCGCCACCCGCCCCGGGTCGTCGGGGATCGTTTTTCCGCCGTCCATGATGTCGTTCATCTCCGCCACCACGTCGGCCACCGAGATCGGGTGGCGCGCCAGGTTCTCCCCCGAGAGGAATCTCTCGAAACGCAGCATCTCCTTGAGGACGAAGGGGTTCTGCATGTCGCCGACGAAATCGACCTGCAGGGGCCGCGAGCCCCCGAAGCGATCGTGCAGGAGCGCCTCCGTGAGCCGTACCGGGTTTCGGGCGGGGAAAAACTCTCCGAAGTCCGCCTTGCGCTGGATGAAGGGCATGCCGGCGATGCCGGGTGGGGGCGGCGCGCGCCCTTCTCCGCCCGCCGGGCCTGATGCTCGCCAGGAGGGCCGGCACGAACATCATGGAAACGAGCAGGGAGAAGCAGACGCCGATCGAGGCGAAGAGGCCGAAGTCCCGGATGGCCGTCAGGTATGACCCGATGATGAAGGAGGAGAAACCCAGGACGATGGTGAGGGCCGCAAGGAACACCCGCACGCCGACCTCCCGGAAGGCAGCCTGCGCCGGTTCCCCCTGCCGGCCATAGAGGTCCGTGTCCTCGTCGAACTTGCTGAGGATGTGGATGCACGGCGCGGTCCCGATGGCCACCAGGAGCGCGGGGATGATGTCGGAGACGAGGGTGAGGTGGACGTGCAGGAGGCTCATGAGGCCCATGGTCCATATCGTGCTGATGGCCACCGAGAGGAGGGGCACCACCACGCCGCGGAGGGTCCCGAAGCTCAGGAACAGGGTCAGGATGATGATGAGCGCCACGATGGGGATCAGGACCTTGATGTCGTGGAGGATGACCGCGCTCATCTCCGAGGCGACGAGCGGCAGGCCGCCGAAGGAGAGCTTTTCGGGGACCGCCGCGGATGCCGCCGCTGCCTGCATTGCATGAATGACGGCGATCGTGTCTGCTCCGGCCGCGATCTGGCAGATGACGAGCGTCGCGTTCCCGTCACTGGCGATGAGGCTGCCCTTGTAGCGCTCCCTGCCCATGACGCGCGCGCGCAGGGTCCGGCTCTCGGCCGGCGTCGCCGGGAGGGAATCCGCGTCCACGAGCTTGCCGATCTCGATGCCGCCGTCCACGCCTTTTCTGACATCCATCACGTTGGTCAGGCTGGTCACCGAGGAGACGCCCGGCAGCGCGCGGAATGCCTCGGTGAGGACGGCGATGTCGCGCAGGCACGCGGTGGAGAAGATGTCATCAGCTTCCACGACGACCATGGCGAGGTTG
The DNA here is from genome assembly GCA_049514475.1 of Spirochaetia bacterium. Taxonomy (GTDB): domain Bacteria; phylum Spirochaetota; class Spirochaetia; order SZUA-6; family Fen-1364; genus Fen-1364. The sequence continues at coordinate 152 of JBEKVA010000550.1, read as the reverse complement.
TTCCCGCCGAACTCCGCGTCCAGGTGATTGAACAGCCGGACCGCCGGATCCTCCTTCGGCAGGTAGCTCACCACGTTGCTGTCGACCCTGAGATCCTTGATCCAGTACCCGAAGAACACCGTCAGCAGGCTGAAGACGATGATGATGGGCAG
>JBEKVA010000549.1:0-2530 GCA_049514475.1 Spirochaetia bacterium | reverse complement strand
ACCCCACCGGCTGTGCGACCGCTGGAGCAGCGGAGGACCAGCGGAGGAAACGGCGGAGTGGATGGCAGTAACACGGGCCCGCTCGGCATCTCAGCCCGGGGCGGGTGCCGATAGCTCGACCCCCAACCCGGGGAAACCTTTTGGGACGAGGAGTCCTCTGTACCGCTGCTGGCCTCATCGGTTGTCCACGAGCGGAGGAAATGACGCGGGAGTGCTGAGAAAGCTCGGACCCCAAAAGCCAAAGGCGCCACCGGTCGCAACTCTTTTCCTTCGCTGGTCCTCCGCTGCTCCAGCGGTCTCTCACAGCCGGCGTTCCGAGTGCGGACAGACAATGCCACCCTTTTCGAGATCCGCGATGTGAAGAATCTGGGTAAATTCTTTGCTGCAGTCCTGACAGAGAAATACGTACTGGGGCATGATCGCTTCCTCCTTGACCAGTTCCTCTCTGCACACATATTAACGCGCTCGATCGTGCGGGGAACAAAGCTATGAGAGCAGACGTAAGATGGAACAGGGTGCATAATGATCATCAAGCCAAAACCAAGAACGGCGACACCCATATTCACCGTTCTTCCGCCCCTCGCTCCCGGACTCCCTCACTCCCCGGCACAGGTAAGAAGCAAATTCCTTACAGTGACCGCATGGCCCATGAGGGGACTGGTAATCTTCTTGCTGGCCTGTGCCTGGGCACATGGCGCAGAGCAAAGCAGTCGGGCACTGCCCGCGAATAGCAAGGCACCTGCCACGTCGGATAAACCGAAATACCTCCTCTTCTGGAATCTCCCTGAGAAAGCAGGGGAACTCGCCGATCGGGTCGGCATGAAGGGCGACGGCAAGACTCGACTTCTGAGCTTCGGCCTCCCCATTTCGACGTATGAATTTGAGGAGCACTTGCCCAGCCTTATTCGGAGGGCATTCAGCGCGGCGCGCGAGCACGACATGGCGGTGATGCTGTCGTTCGATTTGCATATTGCCTGGAAGAACCGCCCGGATCTCTGGAACTGGTTCGATCCGGACAAACCGGGTTACAACCCGAACAACAGGTACAACGTGGAGTGGCACGGCTGGGATGGACCGCCGAACAAAGTAAGCTACCTGAACTGGGGTTTGCTCGAACGTCGGCCGCCGCAGATGTGCTTTACAAGCAAAAGAACGCGAGCCGAGGTCACGCGGATTGTTTCAAAAGTCATCGGGCCGGTCCTCCGCGAGGAGGTTGCGATACTCAAGGCCGAAGGCAAGGAAGTCCTCTTTGCGGGAGTTTTGGTGGGTTCAGAGCCAATCATCGATGACTACTCAAAACCCAATCCCGAGCGCACGAAGATGATGCAGGAAGACGGCGTGCTGGCGGGGCCACTCGGCTATCGGGCGCTCCTGGACCGTGGCTTTAGCGCGGACAATCCCCCGGACGATTTCCGACAGGCTCTCGCGAAGATCACTCAGGAAACTATTGCATTCTGGTGCCAGCAGTTCGTCGACGCGGGTATCCCCGCGGAGAAACTCTACCCCCACGTAGTCGCCCCTGCGCCGCCCGAGATGACGAACGCTCGCATCTGGACGGCCTTCAACCAGTATTCCCGGCCCGGCTGGACCACTTATTCGGTGATGGCTCTCAGGGAGAGCTTCACAGCCATATATGACGAACTGGAGAAGCATGGGAATCCCGCCTGGGCGGGCGTTGAGGCAAACGCAGGCGTTCCCGGATCCGTCGTGGATTGGGAAACCTACCTCGCCTGGCACTACAACCATGGCTGCGTTCTCGTGGGCGTGAATACGGGCGCTGGCAAGGATCTCTCCAAACGTCTTTGGGACAGCGCCTTCGGTAAGGAAGCTATCGCGGCCTATCACAAGTTCCTGACGGGACAACCGCTGGTGGAGAAGCCCTTCTCCATGGATAACCCTCAGTACCGCATTCAGGCAAAGATGAAGCGGGTGCGCGCAGGGATTGAGCGCTGGCAACAAAACGGCAAGGACCCCTCGGCGGTGGGCAAGCTTATGGAAGGTGCCCAGCCGCTAGCGAACAGCGGGAAGCTGGAAGAGTTGGAGAAACTCGTGGACCATGCACTTGAGATGCTGGGCGAAGCCGAGAAAGTGCCCGAAGTGTATCGGCAAGAATAAGACAAAGAAAGATTTCTTAATGAAGGATCCTCACGGCAAACAGTTCCGCGTGGTTTGCCGCGCCGGGCTATCTGCTGTTCAACCATGGTGCAACACTAATGGCGCAGCGATTCGACGCAGGACGCGGCACGCTCAACGGACCGGGGTTGCCGCTCTTGAGTTTGGCTTCCAGGGGGGATCGCGCTATGCAGGCTCAATTCTCAGTCTCGCAGACCGGCGTTCTTGCCTTTCGACCGGTTCCGGAAGGGCGATTGTCGACCCTCACATGGCTTGACCGTCAAGGCAAGCCTGCGGGAACGGTGGGCGGGATCGCCGACTATTCCAATCCGGCGTTCTCCCCCGATGAAAAACGGCTCGCGGTCTGTGTCCGCGATCTCAAGACCGGCAAAAGGGAAATCCGCATTCACGATCTGGT
>JBEKVA010000548.1:0-2537 GCA_049514475.1 Spirochaetia bacterium | reverse complement strand
GATGTGGGCCAGGCCCTCGATGCCTTCCTAGATCTCGATGAAGGCGCCGAAGTCGGCCAGCTTGGTGGTCTTGCCCTTCACCACGTCGCCGATGTGATACTTCTCTTCGAAATGGTTCCACGGATCTTCCGTGAAGTGCTTGAGGCTGAGGTTGATCCTCCCCTCCTGCGCCTCCATGCGGATGACCTTCAGCTGGATGGATTCACCGAGCTTCACGAAATCCTTGGGGCGCGTCACGTGGCCCCAGCTCATGTCGTTGATGTGCAGCAGGCCGTCGAACCCGCCGAGGTCGACGAACGCGCCGAAGGAGGTGAAGCTCTTTACGATGCCTTCCACCGTGTCGCCGATCTTGATCTGGCCGAAGAACTCGTCGCGGCGCTTCTTGATGTCTTCTTCCATCCAGTCGCGGCGGGAGACGACGATGTTCGTCTTGCCCTTGGCGTACAGCCGGTCGATGTAGAACGAGGACTTCACGCCGACGTAATCGGAGTTCTCGCTGGGCCGCTTCACGTCCACCTTGGACAGCGGGAGGAATGCGCGGATGTCGTTGCCGAGGTCCACCTCGTAGCCGCCCTTGATCTTGTGCACGATGGTGCCCTGGACGGGCTTGTGCTCGTCAAAGGCAATCCGGAGGTCCTTCCAGAAGATCTTCTCATCTGCCTTGCGCTTGGAGACGATGACCTGGCCTTCCCGGCCTTCCTTGCGAACGAGGATCACGTACACGACCTCGCCCATCTGGGGCTTCGTGTCGAACTCGTTGCTGGGGATCTTGCCCTCTGACTTGTAGCCGACATCGACGTAAATGTAGTCACTGTCGACTTCGATGACGCGGCCAGGGATCATCTGGCCCTCTTCGATCGGCTGGAGGGACTGTACGTACTGCTCCTGGAGCGCATTCTCGGCTTCTGGGGCGAGTTTCTTCTTGTCTTCTGTGCTCATAGTCGGCGTGTATCTCCCGGATTATTTCTGCTCACAAGAATAGCTTTTGCTACTCTCTCACAAACTTGATCTATGGTCAAGAGCGAGGTGTCGATCCGCAGGGCATCCGCTGCGGCAACGAGCCTGCCCGTCGGCTTGTTCCTGTCAACGAGGTCGCGCTCCTGTATGGACTTTTCGATTTCCGGCAGCGTCAGGGTGCTCGTCCCCTGCTCGTGCCGGCGGCCGGCGCGCGTGGCAACATCCGCGTCGAGGAAGACCTTGACCTCCGCGGCGGGGAACACCACGGTGCCGATGTCCCTGCCCTCCACCACCACGTCCCGCGCGGAGGCGATCTCCCTCAGCCTGCGGTTGACGATGTTCCTCAGCTCGGGGATGGAGGAATGCGCGGCCACCCAGGCATCCACGGAGTCGCTGTGCAGGCGGTCCTCGACGTCCCTGCCGTCCAGCAGGAGACGGCCCCCGCTGATGTCAAGCCGGCAGGAGCGCGCGGCGGAGAGCACGGCCGCGGGGTCCTCGGGTGAGGCGCCCCTGTCCAGTACGGCGAGGGTGATGGCGCGATAGAAGCTTCCTGAGTTGATGTAGAGAAATCCGGCTGTCTCCGCGCACCTGCGCGAGACAGTGCTCTTGCCGACCCCCGCTGGGCCGTCAATCGCCACTACCATGTTCCAACGGTCATTCTTTGTGCGTTTCCTTGCAGATGCCCTAACGGCAAATATACTGACCTTCTATCGCCAACAATAGCCTTTTTTTGCCGACCGTGTCAGCCCCGTCCCAGCCCCTTTGCGGTGCGCCGGACGGGGGCCCGGGGCCCCTTATTGTCGCTGGAATGCTCGAAGAACCACTTGACCTCGCGCTCGGTGAGCCGTCGGAAGTGACCCGGCGGGATCTTGCGCAGGGTGATCGGGCCGATGCGCAGTCGGTGCACCCTCTTCAGCCTGATATTGCGGCTGGTGAACACGTTGCGCAGCTCGCGGTTTTTCCCCTCGGTAAGGGTAATCAGGGCCGAATGGGGGCCGCGCAGGGTATAGGCCTTGCAGTGATAGATGACGTCGCCGACCATGATTCCCTTGGAATACTGTCGAAGGAAGGCGTCATCGATTGCGCGCCCGGTCTCCACCAGGTATTCCTTCTCGATCTGCGCGCGCGGATGCGACACTATTTTCGTAAACTCCCCATCGTTGGTGTACAGGATGAGTCCCGTGGAAAGGAAATCCAGCCTTCCCACGTGAAAGAGCCGTTCCTTGATGGCGTCGCGGAAAAGCTCGTTCAGGAGCGGTCTTCCCTCGGGGTCGGAGTTGGCGCAGATGTACCCCCGCGGCTTGTGCACCGCGATGTAGATCTTCTTCGTCGAGAGGGTGACCTTCTTGCCGTCCAGGGTCACCACGTCATTCGGCCCCACCTTCTCCCCCATGCGCCTGACGGGCACGCCGTTGATGGTGATGCGGCCATGGTTAATGAAAAGCTCGCAGTTTCTGCGCGAGCCAAGCCCGCAGCGGGCCAGGTACACTTGCAGACGTACGCCATCCGTGGGGCGTGCGCTGTCCGTCGGGCGGGTGCCGCCCTCTTCGCTATTCTTGCTCAAAGCGTTCCCTCTCCAG
>JBEKVA010000547.1:0-2539 GCA_049514475.1 Spirochaetia bacterium | reverse complement strand
CTCTCGGCGCAGTGGCCGGGCCTCCCGCTCCACACAGGTGCAGGAGCCCCGACACCCCGGGTAAGATTTCCGGGTGAGGCATCCAGAGACCTACGGTAAGATTTTAGGATGAGGCATTACGCCCCGTCGACAACGCCGTGCGCGAGGGCGCCTCTTTTCAGGCCGGCGCGGGGACGGGTGCGGTGAGCCGCCCTGGCAGCCCGGCGCTCACTGGCCAACCTTGAGAAGCGTGCCCCCGGCATGCAGCCCCCAGAGCGAGAACAGGAACCCGTCGAGCTCCTTTGCCGCAGCCAGGATGGCCGCAGGATCGATGGACGCCTTCACGCCTGTCTCCCTGAATCGGGTGATGAATCTCTGGAAGTACCCGGGGGCATACTCGAGTGGCTGCTGCATAAGATAGGCCTGGAACTCGTTCACGCAAAGGAAGCGGTCGCTGCCGTCGTAGCCCAGCGAATCGAGGAACGTCCGATAGAAACGTCTCTCCGCCGATGCCAGGGAGTCCCAGAGCCGGAAGCAGAAATCCCGATATTCAGCGGAGGAAAAGAAGACGCCGTGGAACGATTCGTGCGTGAGGAGGTAGCGGCGCTCGATCTCCGACGATGAACGGGAGATCGACAGGACACCGCCATTCCCCGCTGCCACACGGTCCCCGTCAGGCACCAGGATGCCTTCACGGAGGGCGAGGTCCTCCAGGGCCGTCTCCTCCCTGTTCAACGCAGCCTTACCAGAGGCGGCATTGAAGAAAGAGGCCAGCCCGTCGGGGCCATAATCGTGGGCGTTCCAACCATGGCGACCGGCAAGCTGCGCATTTGTCAGGAGCTTCCCGCGGAATCCTTTCTTCTCGACGAAGTAAGCCAGGCGCGTGAACATCCTGTCCTGGATCTGGAAATCGCGCGTATCGATGATGAGGATTTCAGGGAACCGGTCCCAGCGATACACCTCCAGAGAGGGAGAGCGCCACCCCGCCATCGGAGCCGCAAGAATATCCGCGAGACTGGCGGTCAGGGGGTCCGCCAGGTCCCTGCTTTCCGCGCTCGCCTCCGCGAGATTAAAAAGAATCAGCGCAAAGACCAGCAGAATCCTGAAACAACCGATGTCGGACCTCCCTCAGCTCGTATCCGGTATCGGCTGACTCGCGCCTCTGCCTGATAGCCAGGTGCATCGGGCGGCACGCTGCAGTGCCAATTGTCACGGGCGCAGCAATTTTATATATTCTCAATGACTGTATTGGCAAATATAGTCATTGAGGTTATATGCCAAAAGCATTCAGTGAATCGGAAAGGGAACGGATCAGGGCGAAGCTCATCGCGGCCGGGAAGCGTCTCATGAACCAGATGGGGGTTAGGCTCCTCGTCGTGGATGACGTTGCACGGGAGGCGGGCATTTCGAAGGGAAGCTTCTACTCCTTCTATCCTTCTCGGGAGGATTTCATTCTTTCTGTATTCGAGTCATGGGAAACGGAGTACCGCGGCGGTCTCATCCGGGAGATCGCCGCAGGCGGGGGAACGGCCCGGGAGAGGATCCAACGATTCTTCACAGGCACGTTCGGGATACTGGAGAGGGAGCCCGGCCTGGCGCGCATTGGCTTGAAGGAAATCCAGACGATCATCGAGCGGCTTCCCCCCGAGCGCATAGAGGCGCACCAGGCCGCCGACAACAAGGTCTTGGAGGAAACCTTCGGCCGATGGGTCGCCGAAGGTCTTTTATCACCGGATGTCCTCACGGCATTCCGCGGGCTCGTCCCTGCCCTGTTCTCCATCGCACTGCACAAGGAGGATTTTCCGCCGGGGACCTACCAGCCGGCAGTGAAGCTGATTGCCGAAGCGCTCGCCATGAGAATCGCAGAAGGCACCCCGTGAACAACACACCGGCCATCAGTGCGCACGGTCTTTCGAAATGCTACGGGCCCGTGAAGGCCGTGGTGAATGTAGATCTCGATGTTCGCCGCGGGGAGATCTATGGCTTCCTTGGCCGCAATGGGGCGGGTAAGACGACAACCATCCGCATGCTTCTGGGGCTCGTGCGGCCGACCGCGGGAGAGATTTCAATCCTCGGGTCGACACTCGATGAAGACCGGGCAAGCGTTCTCTCGCGGGTCGGTTATTTCGTCGAATCCGCCGCGGCCTATCCCAACCTCACGGTCCGCGAAAATCTCGACATCCAGCGCCGCCTGACGGGGATGCCAGCGGTCTCCGTCAGTGAGGTGATCGAGCTTCTGAAGCTCGAGGAGTATGCGGACAGGCGTGCCGGCAGGCTTTCCATGGGCAACAAGCAGCGGCTTTCCCTTGCACGTGCGCTCGTTCATTCCCCTGAGCTTCTTATCCTCGATGAGCCGGCCAATGGCCTGGACCCCGCGGGAATCGTCGAAATCAGGGCACTTCTCCGCCGTCTGGCCGATCAGAAGGGGGTGACCGTCTTCATGTCGAGCCACCTCCTGGACGAGGTGGAACACCTTGCCGATCGGGTCGGCATTGTGCACACGGGAAGGCTCGTGGAGGAGGTCGACTACCGCGAGCTGCGTACGCGGGGAAGGCGTGCC
>JBEKVA010000546.1:0-2550 GCA_049514475.1 Spirochaetia bacterium | reverse complement strand
CGGCACGCCGTTGCGCTGCATGTACTGCTGCAGCTCCGCGTCCGTCATGGCGCGGCCCAGGTTTCCCGCGGCGCCCAGCGACTGCTCGTAATCCGAGATGGAAGCCTTCAGCTCAGCGTCGGAGACCACGACCTTGTCCCTCTCCGCCGCCTGCTCGATGAGGAGGGTGGAGACCAGCGAATCGAGGGCGAGCTTTCGCTCGTCCTTGGACAGCGTGCGCTTTGCCTGGGCTTCCAGCGGAGCGACGACCTTCTGCAGCTGGCTGACGGTCACCGACTGCGTCTTCGTGAGTCTCACGGTCGCAGCAGGCTTGTCGAGAACCTGCGCCCAGAGTGTCGGGGCAAGCAGACATGCCAGCATTGCGAGGCAAAGAATTCTTTTCATCGTGGAATAACGCTCCTCGGCATTTGCGCCGTCAGGGATTCGGAAAGCGAGGGTCAGTTAACAGGAGGCACCGACGATTGTCAAGACACTGCGGGGCACCCGATTCTCTCCATGAGCTTCTTCACTCCCGACAGCTTGCGGTCCAGCTGCAGCCCTTTCTGCAGATACTGCAGGGCGACCTCCTGCTGTCCCAGGGACGCATAGACCTCGGCAAGCTTCTTGAAGAAGAACGCGTTGTCCTTGCGGGAGAAGTTCAACCGGATCATCTCCTTCAGCCTGACGATCGCATCTGCGGGGTCCAGGCCGGGGAGCATCTTGAAGCACAGCAGGGTCCGCAGGCGGTCGATCACCTCGTCGATGAAATGGTGGAAGTAGGGCTTGTCCCTTTCATAGAAGAAGAGCTTGCGGTACAAGTCATAGGCCTCGCGGTAGCGGGTGCGGGCTTCGAAGACTTCGGCCAGCAGAAAAGCGCAGTCCATGTAGTCTTCGCGTGAAAGGTATCTTTCCAGCTCGAAGCCGCGGCCGGTGGTCAGCCTCTCGTACAGTTCTATCGCTTCCTCCTGGTGGTTGGCCAGCAGGTCATGGAAAATGAGCTTCGACTGGCTGAGGGGATCGTCCGGGCGGCGGCGCAGGAACTCGCGGTAGTCGAATCCCCGCACGTGCAGGAACGATGCAAGGGAACGGTCGTACTCGTCCCTCTTCTCGATGTTGCTCAGGACTTCGTAGGCGGCCAGCAGGAGGCGCATCTCGTCGTCCGAACGCCCCTGGTCTTCGGGACGGACATCGGGATGTATCTCCTTGGCCCGTCGGCGAAACGATTTCTTGATCTCCTGGGCCGTGGAGTTCTGGGCGATGCCGAGAACTTCGTAGTAGTTGATCATCGTAAAATGCTGCCTTAATGATAGTATCTGACGCCGAGCTCTGTCAAGCTGGAGGCGGTCGGCGGCACCCGAATGCCGCCCCGGCTTTGACCAGCGGCAAAAAGAATGATACCCTGAGCCCCATGTTCGCGTTTCTCGTGAAGAAGACATTCTTCGACATGTGGGACAATCTCTTTCGAATACTGCTGATGAACCTCGGATACATCGCGGTGTTCGCCCTCCTTTTCCTGCTGGCGCCTGTCTTCTCGACCACGCCACCCCTTTTTTTCGCCGTCGTGGCAGTGGGAATCGCCCTTTTTGCCGTGCATACGGGCGCCGTGAGCAGGATGTGCTCCGAGATTGCAGATTACCGCCAACCGGGCTTTTCCGAGTTCTTCCAATTTGCAAAGGAAAGCCTCCCGTCGAGCCTCCTGCTGGCGCTCATCATCTGCCTCTATGCAGTGATCGTATCGATTTCTTTTCCCTACTATGGCGGCATGAAAAACGTGGTGGGACCACTCGCCGTGGCCATGCTCTTCTGGGTCACGATTGTCCTGGTGCTCGCCGCACAGTATTTTTTCCCCATCCAATCCCGGCTGGACGGGAAGTTCAGAAAGATTTTCCGAAAGACGTTCCTCCTGTTCTTCGATAATCCCGGATTTTCCATCGGCCTGCTCTTCTGTGCCCTGCTTGTCTTCCTGGTTTCCGTGTTTACCGCGCTCCTGCTCCCGGGCCTCGCGACGATCTTCCTGTGGTGGAACGTGGCATTCAAGCTTCGCCTGTACAAGTATGACTGGCTGGAGGCGAATCCCGGCGCGAAACGCAACAAGATCCCCTGGGACGCTCTCCTGATCGAGGACCGCGAGCGGGTGGGGAAGCGCACTTTGAAGGGAATGATCTTTCCGTGGAAGGAATGAGGACCCGCGGACGGCGCGCCGCGTGGCACACCGGGGAGTCTTTCGTTCTTCAGCTGATGTGAAGTCTCGTGCCGATCTCCTCTGCTTCCATCGCCGAGCGAAGGACGTCGGATGTCTTGATGACCATCCCCTCCCCTTCCATGCTCTTCATCAAGGCGGCAAGGGATTTCGCGGCGCCGAACGGTGCCTTTGGCACGAACGCGTAGGATTTTTTTCCGGCCACCGTTCCCGCCGAAGCGAGGAACGTGCGTGCCGTCTCGGGGATCTTTCCCCCGAATGTTCCGAGGGGCTCGGCCCCCACCACGATGTACTGGTAGCTGGTGAGCCTCACCCCGCTGTCCCGCTGACCGTCGAAGGTGTCGACATGGTTTCCCTGCTTTTCAATGCCC
>JBEKVA010000545.1:0-2550 GCA_049514475.1 Spirochaetia bacterium | reverse complement strand
CCGTCTGGTCCAGGAGGTTCTCCCCCCGGGAGAGCCCCAGGCCGGTGGCTTCCCGCAGCTTGTCGATGACAAGGAAGATGTAGCTGCGCGGTGCGGTGAGGCCGGTGCCCACGGCGGTGCCCCCGAGGTTGACCACGCGCAGGCGCTCCTCGCACTTGAAGGTCCGCCAGCGGTCCCGGCTGAAGGCCTCCGCGAATGCCCCGAACTCAGCGCCCAGCGTGATGGGGACAGCCTCCTGGAGCTCGGTCCTTCCCATCTTCACCACGGAGGCGAGCTCCTGCTCCTTGCGCTGGAATGCCCCCTGGAGGGAGGCGGCCTGGGCGCTGAGGGACCGCAGGGCGAAGATGACGCACACCTTCAGCGCCGTGGGGTAGGTGTCGTTGGTGGACTGGTTGAGGTTCACGTCCTCAATGGGATGCACAAGCGGGTACTGTCCCCGCTCCCCGCCCAGGAGCTCGATGGCCCGGTTGGCAATCACCTCGTTGACGTTCATGTTCGTCGAGGTGCCTGCCCCGCCCTGCAGCGCGTCCACGGGGAACTGCTCGGCAAGAGAGCCGCCGGCGATCTGGTCACATGCCTGGATGATCGCCGCGGCCTTCTCCTGTCCCATGAGCCCGAGGTCCCGGTTGGCCTGGCAGCAGGCCTTCTTCACCTGGGCGAACGCCCTGATGAGGCCCCGGTGCACGCGGGCGCCGGTGAAGGGGAAATTGGCAATGGCGCGCTGGGTGTGGATCCCCCAGTAAGAGTCCCGGGGGACCTGCATGCTGCCCAGGAAGTCCTGCTCGGTCCGATACTCCATTGCCTGCCTCAGAAGTTGAGGTCGCGTTCCCCGTGCTTGATCCGCTGGTGGGAATCCAGCAGGTGCTTCAGAAGCTCAGGGGTGTAGTCCTTGGGCACGCGCGATTTCACCTCGGCGATTTCCTTCTGTATGATGGCCTCCCCGATCCTCTGCGTTTCCGGAGACCCGAAGTCTTCGAGCCACTCCTGGAAGGTGAGGATGGCGTTCAGCTTGCAGAAGCACCCCTCCTTGCCCGTGCGCAGAAGCGTCATGATCTTCTTGCCCGTCCTGCCGCAGCGATAGCCCGCCGTGCAGAAGGAAGTGATGTACCCCTGGGAGGCAAGCTCGCGGATGACCTGGTCCAGGGACCGGGTATCCCCCAGCATGAACTGCTGCTTCTTCTCCTGCTGGTCCTCTCCCTCGTCGCTGTAGGCCCCGATGCCGATGCGGCTGGAGGCATCGCGCTGGGTGCACATCGGGATGACGTCCCTGAGAAGCTGCGGCTTTTCGCGGCAGGTCACGATGAGACCCGCGTAAGGGATGGAGAGACGCAGCACGGCGATCAGCCTCTTGAAGTCCTCATCGCTCACCCTGTTCTTCAGCCACCCGAAGGAGGTGTTCACGGCGGGCTCGATACGGGGCACCGAGACGGTGTGAGGCCCGATGCCAAACTGCCGCTCGAGGTCCAGCGCGTGGAAGAGCATGCCCATCACCTCGAAGCGCCACTCGTGCAGCCCGAAGAGGGCGCCGATGGCCACGTCGTCAATGCCCGCCGCCATGGCCCTGTGCAGCGCGTACAGCCGCCAGCCGAAGTTGCCCTTCACCGTGCCCGCGGGGTGCACCTGGCCGTAGGTCTCGTGGTGATAGGTCTCCTGGAAAACCTGGAAGGTGCCGATGCCGGCCTCCTGGATCAGCGTCAGGTCGGCAATGGACATGGGGGCCGCGTTCACGTTCACCCGGCGGATCTCCCCGCGGCCGTTTCGCACCGGGACCTTCACCCCGTAGATGCGGCGCATGCTTTCCGCGATGTACTCGGCACCGGTCGAGGGATGCTCCCCGTAGACGGCCACGATCCTCTTGTGTCCCAGCTCGCCGGCCAGCACGCGCGCTTCCGCCTCAATCTCCTCGAAGGTGAGCACCCGCCGCTGCACCGCCGCGTTGCCGCTGCGAAAGCCGCAGTATGCGCAGTTGTTGACGCACCGGTTGCCGCAGTACAGCGGGGCAAAGGTGACCACCCTGTTGTCGTACACGGTATTCTTGATGCGCGCCGCCGCCTCGAAGATCTCCTCCCAGAGAGCCGGGTCGGTCACGTTCAGAAGCACCGCCGTGTCCTCGGGCCTGAGGGTCATGATCGAGCGGGCCCGATCGATGACGTCGTGCACCTGCGCGGCGTCGGGATTCTTCGCGCGGGAGAGCAGCGACACGATGAGCGCGTCGTCGATGAAATCCTTCCCGTTCACGAGGTAGCGGTCGATCTCGTCCTGGACGATGGTGTGGCGCGGAGTGACCGCGGGGGAAACGTTGGTTGTCGGCATGTATCAGTGTCTCCTTCAGACCTTGGCGAGGGTGGATTTCACGGTGACGTCCTTGATCATGCCCAGCTGCCCGGTCATGGCGCCGATCTGATCAGTGGTCGCATCAACGATGAGGGTGATGATGTGCAGGTCCCTCTGCGGATACGGCAGACCCAGGCGGCCGATGATAAGGTCTCCATACTTCGAGAGCGCCTCGTTGACAGCTCGATCCCCGGCCGCGCGATCCTTCACGATGAT
>JBEKVA010000544.1:0-2551 GCA_049514475.1 Spirochaetia bacterium | reverse complement strand
GCCGCCCGCCCGCGAATAGATGCTCGCCATGTCTTTGAGCACGGGATCCTTTTGGGGGAAGTAGCTGGCCGGATCCGTGTTGAAGATCAGGTGGCGCTGCGTCACGGCGAAGAGCACCACGGTGGCGGCAAGGAGACCGAGCACAATGGCGGGAACGCGGTAGGAGAACCGGGCAACGACGCGCATCAGCCGCTCGAAGGCGCCCCCGGGCTTGTGCGTCCTGACCACGGGCGGCCGCATGAGGGCGTACATCGCCGGCAGGAAGAACAGGGCGAGGAACGCGCAGGCCAGGGAGCCAAAGCTCGCCGTGACGGCGAACTCCCGCGTCTGGCGGATGGAGGTGGTGAGCAAGCTCAGGAAACCCACGAGGGTCGTGAGGGCCGCCATGATGATCGGCGCGGTCACGTTGCGGCTCGCGCGCTCGATCCAGCCCGGTGCCCCTGCCTCGTGTCGAGCCAGGCGCAGGTACTCGCTGGTGGTGAAGATATTGTACTCGTTGCCGAATATGAGGATCAAGGGCGGGGCGACGATCGTGATGAGAGAAAGAGAGAACCCCATGATGCCCATGAAGCCGACCGTCCAGAGGGTCCCGAACAGGGTCGAGAGCAGGGGAAGGACCACGGCGCGCAGAGAGCGGAAACCCGCGATGTAACTCAGCAGTATGATCAGCGCCGCAAGGCCGAGCAGGCGAGTGGCATCGTAGGAAATGTGGTACTCGGTCCGCACGCTCAGCGGGATGGTGCCGGTCACGTAGGGGACCACCCCCTTCGCGCGCGCGGCCGCCGCAATGGCATCGACACGGCCCATGAAAGCTTTGAACGAGCCCATGCTTTCCGTCTCGATGTAGGAGATGAGCATCGTGCCGTCGGAGGAAACCACGAGATTGTTCGCGTAGCGGGCGCCGGTGAGCCTGGCGCGGAAGTCGGGTATCCCTTCCGCCGGGGGAACCGTCCCTCCCGGGCTCATCTGCCGCAGGGCCAGGCGCCCGCCCACCTTGTCGAAGGCCAGGAGATTGAAGGGACTGACCACGGAGCGGACACCCTCAAGGGCGCTGATCGCCCTCACCGCCTCCGCGTAGGCAGCCAGGGGTCCCGGGGAGAAGATGCCCCCCGTCGAGGGATCCGCCGTGGCCGCGAACAGGAGCAGGTCAGCCGGCGGGGCGCCGCCCTCGTACTCCTTCAGGAGGGCATTCACCGCGGCATTGGGGGGCAGAAGGGAGGTGAAGTCGGGATTGATCCTGACCTTCAGGGCAAACCAGCCGAATGCAAGGGTGAGAATGAACGTGCCAACGACAACCCAGGGCGCGTGTCGCACTGAGAAGCTTATGATTCTTTCGCGGAACGTGGGTGGCATCGAATGGAATGAAAGCCGGTTTGCGCCCCGTGGTCAAGGAACCCGGGGAGTCACCCGTACAGAGAGCGGCCATCCTGAGTATATTACTGTAGGAAGTCCTGCTGTCGGCCCGGGTGAATTCCGCCCTGCTTTCAGGGCTCATGGCTCAGACCGCGGAGGCCAGACCGCAGGGCACCCCTGCTGCAAGGGAGGATCGTCGATGTGGGGCTGGGGCATGGGCTGGGGACACGGCGGGTATGCCTTCCCGTACTGGTGGATAGGCGCCGGGCTTCGATTGGTCGTCATTGCCGCCGCGGTGGTCGCCGTGGTCTATGTGCTGCGGCACGTCGGCCGCGGGGGATGGCGCGGACACCGCGAGGAAAGCGCCCTGGAGATACTCCAGAGGCGCTACGCGCGCGGAGAGATCACGAAGGAAGAGTTCGAAGAGATGAAGCGCACCCTGGGCTGACACGGGCGGGCCGAAGCGCACGGGGGATGTACCCGAAGGCCCGCGGGGTCGGTATCTTTGACTCATGGCAGTAAGCTCGACGATGCTTCCCCTGGGCACGAAGGCGCCGGATTTCCGCCTGCCGGATACCCGAACGGGAAAGAGTGTTTCACTTGGTGATTTCAGCCCGGCCCCCGCGTTCCTCGCGGTGTTCACCTGCAACCATTGCCCCTTCGCAATGCACGTCAGGAATGCCATGGTCACGCTCATCAAGGAGTACCAGGCGAAAGGCCTTGCAGCCGTGGGAATAAGCGCCAACGACGTGGGAAGCCATCCCCAGGATGGCCCCGCGGAAATGGCGAAGGTGGCCGCCGCAGCAGGCTTCACGTTCCCCTACCTCTACGACGAAAGCCAGGATGTGGCCAGGGCGTATCACGCGGCCTGCACCCCTGATTTCTTTCTCTTCGACAAGAGCAGGCAGCTCGTTTACCGGGGCCAGATGGACTCCAGCAGGCCCGGCAACGGGGTCCCGCTGACGGGAGCCGACCTGCGCGCTGCACTGGATGCCGTCGTGGAAGGCCGGCCGGTTAGCGGCGAGCAGAAGCCGAGCATCGGCTGCGGCATCAAGTGGAAGCCGGGCAAGCAGCCGGATTGACGGCCGGTGTGAACAACGCGGCGGCACTCATCGAAGAGTGCGTGAAAGGCGTCGATGCGGCGCGCCTGCAGACCACGCTCATGCTGATGCCTGACAAGGTCTGCGCCGTGGCCTTT
>JBEKVA010000543.1:0-2559 GCA_049514475.1 Spirochaetia bacterium | reverse complement strand
GTGCCGCCGTCTCCGCGACATAGACGTCCTGGAACCCGCGGAGGTTGAACGTGAATGCAATGCGGCTGCCATCAGGGGAGAACGCGGGGGTGTAGACGTTTCCCTCCGCCCGGGAGAAAAGGACGCGCAGACTGCCCGAGGCGGTGTCGACCGAAACAAGGCGCGTGTACGGCCCGACCCCCTGCACGGCGATGATGCGCCTGCCATCAGGGGAGAGGGCGGGGTGCCACAGATGCGCGTTTCGCGTGAGCTGCCGCTGCCTCCCCGTCCCCGTGTCCACGAGGAAGAGGTCTGCGGTGATCACGGGCGCCGATTGGTCGCGCATGTCCACCTTCTCGCTGGAAAAACAGAGTGTTGCACCGTCGGGGGCGGCGCTGAAGGAGAAGAAATCGGTGAGGCTGCCGGTCGCCACGACGCGTTCCGTGCCCGCGGCAGGATCAAGGCGGATGATTGCCGACGGCTCGTACGGAGAATGTCGATAGAGGAACAGCCCCGCTCGTGTCTGCTGGGGATGCGTCCAGTCACCGATCCTGTCGGGGCTCACCAGTGTCCCGCCCCCGCCTGAAACGGATGCCTGCCGGTATTTCCGCTGGAGATCTTCGCGCAGGTCTGCAAAGATCTCATCGGCGTTCCTGCCGGTGACGCGCCGGATGGCATCCCAGGGTCCGAAGAAGGGAAAATCGAGGTACAGGTCCATGATGCGGCGGAATGCATCCTCGCCGTAGGCAGCGGAAATGTGCTCAAGCAGAAGGTCGCCGGCAACGTAGATGCGGTCCGGGGGCGGGAATGATGACAGGTAACCTGCTTGGGAGAGGCTGAAGAGCTTCCCCTGCTCGACGAGTGCCTTGGGATACATCTCGAACAGGGGGTTGCGGCCGCGCCCACCCTCGGTGAAGCGCGTCTCATCGAACACCGCCGGTCCTTCGATCATCCAGCCGGGGAGGAATGTCAGCCCGAGGGTCGTCACCTCGGCCCCGAAGACAGAGGAGAGCCCGTGGAACAGGCCCCTGTCCATCGTCTGGTGAACGTAGTGTGTCAGCTCGTGGGTGAGAAGCCCCTTCAGCCAGCTCTCCGTCCGTGCGCCGAGGAAGTGATCCGTGGGAGCCGTGAGATACAGCTCGATTTTCGAGGGGAAGGACATGGTCACCCCGTTGGCTTCATCAACCCTGCCGCGGATCACGCAGGGGATCTTCTTCGGCCAGGAGCCGAAAAAGCCGCACACCTTTTGATAGATGGGCTCGCAGAAGGTGAGCAGCTCGTTCGCCGCCTCCCTGTCCCGGGGCTCGAAGATGAAGATGAAATGTTCGCTCTCCACCTGGAGCCATGCCGGCTCCTGCCCCTGCGCACCTGCTGCCGCCCCGCGGGGAAGGCCCACGGCGAGAATGCACCCCAGGAGAAGGGCGGCAGGGCCGGCTCTCACGGAGCGCGCCTCTCGTAGTCGACGAACCTGTAGGGAAGGGGAGAGGAGCCCGCAGCCGGCGCATCCTCCTCCGCCACCCGCCACTGCTCCCAGTCGACGAGGGGGAACAGCGCATCCCCGGGGATTTCGGCATCGATCAGGGTGAGATACATGCGATGTGCCAGCGGCAGGAACTGCTCGTAGATGGCGGCGCCGCCGATCACGAAGCTCTCCCCGTCCCCGGCCGCCTCCACGGCCTGCGCCACGGAATGGACCACCTCGCAGCCGTGCAGCGACAGGCCCTCGGTGCGGGTCAGCACGATGTTGCGCCGTCCGGCCAGCGGCTTTCCCAGGGAGTCGAATGTCGCGCGGCCCATGAGGACGGCATGACCCATCGTGAGCCTGCGGAACCTCGCCATGTCATCGGCCAGTCGCCAGGGCAGCCGCCCCTTGTCCCCGATGACACGGTGCGCTGCGATGGCCGCGATCAGGGAGAAAGGCATGGCGTGCCTCCGTCGGTCTATACGGCGATGTCCCCGCGGATGTGCGGGTGGGGGGTGTAGCCTTCGATGGCCACGTCCTCGAACGTGAAGCCGAAGATGTCCTTCACATCGGGGTTCAATTTCAGCGTTGGCAGCCCCCGCGGCTCGCGGGCGAGCTGCGTGCGCACCTGCTCGACGTGGTTGGAGTAGATGTGGGCGTCCCCGAGGGTGTGGATGAACTCGTGCGCCTTCAGGCCGCACGCCTGGGCCACCATGTGGGTGAGCAGGCTGTAGGAGGCGATATTGAACGGCACCCCGATGAAGACATCGGCGCTGCGCTGGTACAGCTGGCAGGAGAGAAGGTCCCCGGCCACGTAGAACTGGAACAGGCAATGACAGGGGGCAAGGGCCATGCGGTCGATGTCGGCGACATTCCAGGCGCAGACGATGTGCCGCCGCGACCACGGCTCTTTCTTCAGGGACTCGATCACCTGGGTGATCTGGTCGATCGAAGACCCGTCGGGAGCCGGCCACGAGCGCCACTGCTTTCCATAGACGGGGCCCAGCTCGCCGTTCTCATCGGCCCACTCGTCCCAGATGTGGACGCCCACCTCCTGCAGCGGGCGCACGTTGGTCTCCCCGCGCAGGAACCAGAGCAGCTCGTGCACGATGGCCTTG
>JBEKVA010000542.1:0-2560 GCA_049514475.1 Spirochaetia bacterium | reverse complement strand
ACTACCATCATCGCGCAGCCCACCGGTCTTGTGAGCCATGACCATCTCTACCACACCTCGCGGGATCTCGTTGAAAACATCGATGTGAAAGCCGTTGCCGCAACGCTGGATCTTGCTATCGGATACATCAGAAAAGTTGATATGCTGGCGGAACGGAAGCGCTGAGGCGGCTGCTCCGTGCTCACCTGCTTCGGGGCAACTACTCACGCTGACGAAGGGTGGGACCCATGATAGAATCCGTCATGGCGTCCAGTTCCACGCGCGCGCTCCTCACCATTCTTGTCGTCTGCGCCATGGGTTCCTGTGTACCCGCGGCACACCGCGATGCACCGCGCGCCGTCGGGGGTGTCCTCGACCTCTCCGCCTGGGATCTTCGCCGGGCTCGGGGCCCACGATCCGTCTTTTGGGGCCGATGGCGCGGACGCAGAGGCCCTTGCGGCACGGCTCGTCGGAAAAGCCGATGCGGCCTTGTACGCCGCCAAGTCGGGAGGACGCAATCGCGTCGAGCTCGCGCCGCAATGACGGCGACAATCAGCCCTGAGCGCTCCCCACTGCGGCCTGCCCCAGGTACGCCGTAAGCCGCGCGCCTTCCACCCGGCGCAGACGCACGTTCACGCTCAGCCTCTCCAGCATCTGGGCAACGGCCATGTCACCCTGGGGAACCGGTGTCCGTGCAAAGAATTGCTCGACCTCAGCGGCAAGCTCGGGGGTGTCCAGCGCGGAGCAGCCCTCGATCATGCGCACCGTGGCCGATGTCGGGAACTTCTTCAGTATCTTCCCCCAGCTCCCGCGTATGGCATCCCATGTCGCCCTGCCGGCATGCTCGGTCACCAGGTAGGCACCGAGGATGTAGGGGGCGTCATCAGGCTTCACCTCGTTCACCATCATCGCGATTGCCGCGCCGAACAGCTTCGGATCATGGAACTCGCCCAGGGCACGCAGGAAGCGCAGCTTCTCCTGGTCGGTGGCAGCGGCGCGGGAAAGGGCCAGGAACTCGTCGAAACGCTCCCTGCTCCCCGTGTAGGCAAGCGTGGAAACGAGCGCGGGAACGACGTTGGGGTCCACCGAGCCGCGGTCCTTCTTCCAGGAGGCGAACAGCCCCGCCGCGGCAGACTGCACCTTCGTGTCCTCCCCTATCGTGCCCAGGATCGCAGCGAGGGAGCCGCGAAGCTCCCGTCTGGCCGTTGACTCATCCCCCTTCGCCGCCCAGCCGAGATCCTCGAAGACCGGCCTGACCAGCTCACGAATCAGCTTCTTGAACGCGGCACGATCTTCACCCGAGGTGATGCTATGGAGCGCCTGGAGCGAACCCCCGATGATGCTCCAGACACTCGGGTCCCGTTCCCCGGAAAGAACCCGCACAAGGTCGAGGTAACCATCGGAGCCCAGCTTCTGAGCGCGCACCAGCGCCCACGAGTCGTTGACGAGGTTGAAACGCTCGATCACCTCGAGCGTTTCAAAGGGTGACGACAGGAGCCTGGACAGGAGCTCCTGCGCGTAGCGAACGCGATAAAAGCCCGAGCCGCCCGCGTTCAGGGCGACGTAACGGAACCCCTGCTTCAAGGAGACTTCCCGCTCCTTCTCGGAGAAGACGAGCTTCTCCGTGTGGAGGGTCCCGTCTTCAGCGGCGTAGCGGAGCTGCAGCGGAATGGGCCAGAGCTGCCCTGCGTGGCTCGCCCTGGCCAGGAATGCAAACCGTTCCTGGGAAAGCTTCACGACTCCGGGCTTTTCTGTTGGAGCAACGGTAACCACGGGGTGGC
Source organism: Spirochaetia bacterium (assembly GCA_049514475.1). Classification (GTDB taxonomy): domain Bacteria; phylum Spirochaetota; class Spirochaetia; order SZUA-6; family Fen-1364; genus Fen-1364. Next base: position 800 of record JBEKVA010000542.1, on the reverse strand, counting down.
CATCGGTGAGAAACCACGCGTCCATGATAGTGCGAACGGGAACATCGAGGCCGGCCTTCTTTACGCCTTCCTCGAGGGCATCCCACAGGTCGGTCACCTCCGCGTTTCCGCAGCTATAGCGCGTCAGATAGGCATGGGCACCTTTATAGAAGGGAGCATCACCCACGTACTGGTGGATCTGGAACTCGAGGCTCCCGCCCTTCTCATACGTGATCTTGTCGAACCGCTGCTCCACCTCGTCGGGGTGTCCCACGGGCGCCCAGCAGGGGTGCGTGCTGTTGAGCGAGTCCAGGGCAAATGCCGCCGCACGGTGAAGCCCGAAGGTGTTGAAGATGCGCCATTCAGGCTGGAAGTCCGCCATGACGAGATAGGCGAATATGGTGGCGTTCGACTCGTTGAGCGGAAGGCCGTCCCACCAGGCCATGGTGACGAGGTTGCCGAACCACATGTGCGCCAGCTCATGGAAGACGACCTCGGCAACGCGCTGCAGCTCCGCGACGGTCGCGCGCGGCTCATCCACGAGGAGCGCCGTGGCGCGGTACGTGATGAGCCCGGTGTTCTCCATGGCCCCCGAGCGGAACTCCGGGATAGCGATCATATCGATCTTGTCCCCGCCGAAGTAAGGAACTCCGAGCGTGCGCTCGTACCATTCCACTCCATAAGCGGCGCACCTCAAGGCGTAGCCCTTGAGCGCGTTCTTCCCCGGCACGGACCAGATGCGAAGCTCTTTACCGTTGGCCCACGCGGGCTCTGAGCTCTCAAACTCCCCAACGCACCAGGCAAGCAAATACGTGGACATC
>JBEKVA010000541.1:0-2572 GCA_049514475.1 Spirochaetia bacterium | reverse complement strand
ATTTCAGAAGGACAAACCCGGCAACGCTCAGCACCACGAGGATCCAGACACTGATCGGAATCAGCAGCAGAGTGCCCTGTCCGAACACCGAATACGCATCCGGGAAACCGAAGACCGTCTGCCCACCCAGGATGAACTGGGCGAACCCCTGCGTAATCTTCATCGTTGCCAGCGTGCAGATGAAAGGGGCCATGCGGAGATACGCAATAGAGACCCCGTTCAAAAAGCCAAGCCCAAGCCCGATAAGCAGCATGAGGACGACAACAATTGGCCAAGGCACCCCGAGCTTGACCATGAGGATGGCTCCGATTGCACTTGCGAATACCGCCGTTCCCCCGACGGAGAGGTCGATCCCGCGATCGATGATGACCATGCTCATACCGATGGCGAGAATGCCCACGACCGTACATTGGATAAGGATGTTGATGATATTCGAGGGCCGAATGAACGTACCCTTGGTGAAGACGGCAAAAATGAGCGCTATCAAGATGAATACCATCAAAAGGCCGCTCTTGAGAAAGAGGGCTCTGATGTTCACCGTCAAACGCTTGTTTTCGTTCTTTCCGGGCATGTGCATTTCCCTTTTTTGCGAACCTGCGGTCTTCGTGTCGGACCTCCTCTTCCTATGCTTTCAAGGCAAGGGAGAGGCCATGCTCCCATGGATGCTCACGCGGATCCAGAACCCCGACGATGCTTCCTTTGCTCAACACCACGATCCGGTCGACCTCCGGATGTATCTCTTCGAACTCGCTCGAAAGGATGATGATCCCTGCCCCCTCGTGGGCGATTTTTCGCAGCAGGTCGTAGATCTTTCGTATGGCACCGACGTCCACGCCGCGCGTCGGCTCGTCCAGTACGAGCAGCTTCGTGGCATTTGCGATCCAGCGCGAGAGCACTAGTTTCTGCTGATTGCCGCCGCTGAACGACTCCGCGCTCAGTTCAAGGTTCATTGGCTTGATGTCCGTCAGCTCCATGATTGGGGAGACAAGGCGCGCACGCATGCGTGTGCTGATCAGAAGCCCCCGGCTTATTGCGCGCAGAGAAGGAAGAGCGATGTTGTCCGCTATCGACATGCCCGGGACAAGACCCTCCTCTTTTCTATTCTTGGGAACATATCCGATGCCGAGTTGTACAGCTGTGCGCGGCGAGTCGCACACGATGGATTTCCCACCTAAGATGATTTCTCCGGAGGTGGGGGGCGTGATCCCGAAGATAACTTTTCCCAGGTCCGAGATTCCCGACCCGGAGAGGCCCACCACACCGAGGATCTCCCCTCTCTCCAGACTGAAGGAAATGCCATGGAGCTTTCTTTCCAAATGCAGGTCGCGCATCTCAAAGATCCGCCCCGCCGAAACCCGTGCACGGGTCGGCCGCGCCTTTTCAGGTCGAGCCGCCGCTGCGGTCCCGACAATTCCCTCGATGATCAGATCAGCGGTGAGCTCCTCGATCCGCCTGGTGAAGACGCGCCGGCCATCCCGGAGGACCGTCACCCGACTGGCAAGCTTGAATATCTCGTCGATCTTATGCGTAATGTAAATGAGAGAGAGCCCCTGCTCTTTCAGAGAGAGCACGGTCTCGTACAGCAGATCCTGCTCCTTCATCGAGAGCGCAGATGTGGGTTCGTCCAGAATCAACAGGTGGGGTCTGAACGACAACGCCTTTGCAAACTCAACCAATTGCTGCTGTGAGAGTGGAAGCTCCGAAAGCTTCGTTCGTGGATCTATCTCAAGGCTGACCTTTCGCAGGAACTCCTTTGCCCGCTCGTTCGTCTGATCCCAACTCAATGCGCCGCTCTTCGTGCGGGAGAAGCGATCCATGAGAATATTCTCTGCAACCGTAAGGTTTGGAAAATTGGCGAGCTCCTGCCATACCATCGCCACGCCCTTCTCCTGGGCTTCCTTGGGGCTTGCAAGTGATACCCGTTCCCCGTTCATCCAGACGACTCCGGAATCTGGCTGGATGGCACCCATGAGCACTTTGACGAGCGTGCTTTTTCCCGCTCCGTTGTGTCCAACAAGGGCATGGATCTCATTCGTAACCTCAAAATCGACGTTATCGAGTGCCGTGATGCCGCCGTACCGTTTTGTGATGGCCTGCAGCGAAACGTTGGCGTCTCTCATTTATTGCTCTTTCCCAGAGTTCGCGTGAAGGACGTTGCCGTTCTTTTCAAGCCTCTTGACACTTCAATGCTCCTATGTCGTATCTAAAGGCGAAAATTTTTTTCATTCGTGACATTATCCTGATAAATTTTGGCTTGTCAAGATGATAATTAGCCAATTGCAATAAAATATTTTTTCTTGACTGGGTACAAGAAGCATTCTATGCTTCAGCAGAAAATGAAAGGATCAGTTCTTCAAGCTATCAGATATATCAGTGGTAGCTTGCATAAAGTCAAAAAGGCAGAAATCAGCATTGAGAACTCGGAGCTTCCCGTTGCGCTGGTTGCAGCAGACCTAAAGCGGAGCAGAAGGAGGTACAAAATGTTCAAGTTGCGAGGCGTTATCCCTCCCATGATCACACCCTTCGACGAACAGGGGAATCTGGATGTGCGCGCGCTGGAAAAGCTCGTTGA
>JBEKVA010000540.1:0-2572 GCA_049514475.1 Spirochaetia bacterium | reverse complement strand
GTGAATGCCCTGGTGCGGGATTTCGTAAGGCCCCTGCTCCCCAGCTTTCAGAAGAACCCGCCTGACTCAAAAAGGATCGAAGCACTCGCCGAGCAGCTTTCTGCGGGCGGGAGCCTTGCAAAGATCGCGAAGAAAGCGCCCCTGAAACGCTATATCGAGCTTTACATACTGAAGATCATGAACGAGGTATAAGGCGCGCAGCAGGCAGTCTGGCCTGCCGCAGACGGCCGCGTTCCCTGAGGGTGCCCGCGGCCGCGTTCCCGTCAGCTACGATCCGAGGGGGTCCCCATCAGGAGCAGGACCGCGCCGCCGACTGGCTCAGTTGCAATTGTGAAGGTCTTTCGACCTTCCGCCTTGTGCGGAAAACTGACAGGGACCCCGCGGAGTCCTTCGCCCGTGCTCCGGGTATGATCTACTGACCGCTTTATCCTGCACAGGAGGCAGGGAGCACTTTCACCGCAACGGCCAAGGAGAGGCGCGTACAGGCATTCCATGACCTCCCCAAGAGTGAACCCGACAACATTGCTGCTCTGTGCTATTCCTTGAAAATGTTCGTTGGCCATGAGCACGGTCTGGTCTTCGCCGATGAGGGCTGCTGGCATGGTCAGCGAATCCAGATAAGCTGAAAGCCTCCTGTCACCAGAAGACAGGACTGAATCGAAGCATTTTTCGCAGGTCTTTGTCAGAAGACGAAGCTCGTCTTCCTTTTCCAGGCTGCGCATGCAAAGCGAGCAAAGCGTGTGTCCCACTGTTCCCGGCCTTCTATAAATATCGACAACTGCGGATGCGCTGTCAATGCACGAGAACCGTCACAGGGACAAAGTCCAGAATCTGCAAAGGGCTGTCTTACGGCTCGAGGATCACCTTGAGGGCGTTGTCTTTGCGGTGACGAACGATATCGAGGCCCTCGGCGAACTCCGCCAGCGGCATCCGGTGGGTGATAAGCGGTTCCGCGGTGACCAGGCCTCGCTCATGCAGGCTGATGGCTTCATCCCAGACATTAGGGCCACCGAGACTGCCATAGATCGTGATGTTGTTGACGACAAATGTATCGAAATCAATCACGCACTTTTTCCCGCCGTACAAACCGGTGACAGCAACGCGGGCCCTTGGCGCCAGTATCGAGGGAATGGTCTCCCAGGCTCCCGGCTTGCCGACCGCCTCGATGACCGCGTCCACCATGTGCCCGTCGGTCGCCGCGCGGACCTTCTGCACCACGTTGTCCGTGCGCACATTGACGGTGGCATCCGCGCCGAGCCTGGTCCCCACGGCGAGACGGTGGTCGTCGGTGCCGAAGAGGATGATCTTTCGGGCGCCGTACGCCCTCGCTGTCTGGATGGCAAACAGGCCGATCGGGCCGGGTCCGATGACCCCCACAACGTCCTCGGGACAGATGCCGAGGGTCTTTGTCGGATACAGGGCAATGCCGGTCGGCTCGATGAATGCCGCTTCCTCGTACTTCATTCGATTGCATTTGTGAAGGAAGTATTTTGGAAAGGAGATGTACTCGGCGAACCCCCCATCACGGTTCAGGACCCCTGTCTCCGTGCGGTTCGGGCACTGGCTGTACCAGCCCTTCAGGCAATAGGAACAGGTCATGCAGCCGACCGAGCACTCCCCGGTGACCTTCTCCCCGATCTGGAATTCCGTCACATTCGAACCGACTTCGACGACGTCGCCGGCCCATTCATGGCCGGGGATCATCGGCAGCTTGCACTGGCCGCTGGTCAGATAGAACATCGTTCCGTCGTAGAGCTCCAGGTCGGTGCCGCAGATTCCGACGGCCCGGATGCGGATCAATACGTCATTCGGCGTGACAACGGGAAAGAGGACCTCTTCGTAGCGGGCCTGCGCCCGCCCACGGATGCGCACCGCTTTCATCGTCTTTTCCATGCGACCCCTTTCTTTCACTCAACCGGCAAAGACGGCGAGTGGCACTCCGCGCACCCCGGGCTCCAGGTGAAAGAGATTTCCGGCATGCGGCTGCTGTGCCAGCTCGCTTTCCGTATTCAGGATTCTGGCCGAGGTCACGTACAGCTCGTCGAGGCGCTCTCCACCGAAGGAGCAGGAGGTGATGTTCTTCACCGGCATCTCGACGTACTCCAGCATCGTAGCGTTCAGCGGGTTCCAGCGGGAAACCCCCCATCCGCCGAACAGCGCGATCCAGAGCATTCCTTCCTCATCGATCGTCATTCCGTCAGGGAACCCGCGTCCCTGCGGAATCTCGATGCAAACCCGCCGGTTTGATATTTCCCCCGTTTCCAGCCGGTAGTCGAACGCGAAAACATGCCGCGTCGGTGTATCGATATAGTACATCTTTGTTCTGTCGTGGCTCCAGACGAGCCCGTTGGAGATCGTCACGCCGGAGAGGACGCGGCATAGCGAATAGTCTTTCTCCAACCGGTAGAGGCTTGCGCCTCCTTCATGATCGTCGGGCGCCATCGATCCCACCCAGAAACGCCCGGCCGGGTCGCATTTTCCATCGTTCGACCGGTTTTCGGGGATATCTGCTTCCAGGGGAATCAATCTCTTCAGCGAACCCGTCTCCGGAACGAACTCGGCAAGGCAATCC
>JBEKVA010000539.1:0-2577 GCA_049514475.1 Spirochaetia bacterium | reverse complement strand
AGGCGTCCGACGGCCTCCATCTTGTGCGCCTGCAGGAGCTGCCGCTCCATGGTGCGCTGCTGCGTGACATCGCGGGTGAAGGCGTTGTAGGAATGGAGGGAGAGGTCGTCCGCGAACAGCGCATTCGCGCTGATGGACATCCACACCGTCCCCCCGTCCCTGCGCTTCAGCTGCGCCTCGAACCCGCGGATCCGCCCGTGCTTCGTCAGCTCCGCAATGAGGTCCGCATGGCATTGTTCATCGACAAACATGTCGCGGGAAACATCGGTGATCAGTGCCATAAGCTCACTGGGGGACGTGTATCCGAGGCTTCGGGAAAATGAAGGGTTGGCCTGGGTGATTGCCCCTCCCGGGGCGCCCTGGAAGATCCCCTCCTCGCTGTTTTCGAAAAGCTCAGCGTATCTCTGCTCGGTTTCCAGGAGAACGGTTACCGCCCTGCGGTGATCGGTAATATCGTTCAGGGTCCCGATCGACGCCGGCTTTCCCTCCAGGTCCAGGCGCGTGGTCGTGAACTCGACCCATCGCTCCCTGCCGTCGCCGCTCACGATCTTGAACTCGTAGCTCTGCGGCACGTCTTCCCGCAGCCGAAGGACCATGGCCTTTTCAGTGACGCGCTCCCTGTGCTCGGGATGCACGATGTCGGAAAATCGGCGCCCCACCCGGGCGCCCCGCTCCACCCCGCACAACAGCTCGGCGCTCCTGTTCGCGGAGAGGAGCAGATCGCCCTCATACAGCACGACGGCGGCGGCAATGCTCTCTATGACGGCGGCAACGAGACCCTGGCTTCCCCGCGTCTTGCTGCCGTCATCGAAGGCCTGCATGAGGGCATTAGGAACCATTTGTGTTAATTTTCTCTTAAGAAGGCGTTAATCTCAAAGGAGGCCGGGATGGATGCAAAGCTGGTTGCCCCAGGGTCGAAAGTGCGGCTGCGCGAGTGGGACCCCGATGATACGGCGGGGGTGCCGGGAGGAAAGGAGGAGGCCTCCGCCGCCATGGCGGCACTGACGGAGAAGCTCGACGCCCTGCAGGAGGCCCTCTACGCCGAACATCGTCGGAAGGTCCTCCTGATCCTCCAGGCAATGGATACCGCCGGCAAGGACGGGACCATCCGCAGGGTGTTCGAGGGGGTCAACCCCCAGGGCGTGCGCGTGGCAAGCTTCAAGGCCCCCACGCCGCCCGAGCTCGACCACGACTACCTCTGGCGGGCCCACCGGCAAGTACCGGGCCGCGGAGAGCTGGCAATCTTCAACCGCTCCTACTACGAGGACGTGCTTATTGTCCGCGTCCACAAGATGGTGCCGCGGGAGGCGTGGGAGCGGAGGTTCGCGCAGATCAACGATTTCGAGAGGATGCTCACCGAGGAGGGGACCACCCTCCTGAAGTTCTTTCTCCACATCGATCAGAAGGAGCAGAAAAAGCGCCTGCAGCAGCGGCTGGATGACCCGGTGAAACGCTGGAAGTTCAGCCCCGATGACCTCGCCGAACGGAAGCTGTGGGACGAATACATGACGGCCTACGAAGAGGCAATATCTCGCACGAGCACAGCCTGGGCGCCGTGGCGCATCATCGCCTCCAACCATCCCTGGTACCGCAACCTGATGGTGGCGCGGACAATCGTGGAGACCCTCGAGGGGCTCGACATCCGCTATCCCGATCCCCCGAAGGGCCTGGACAAAGTCAGGATCGACTGATCCCTCCAGCGCACCAGCTCCTCCACCTGGTCGGTGACCAGTATGCGTGCCGCCCCCGCTACGGAGGCGGCCCCCCCCGCCGTGTTCACCGTCCAGAAAAGCAGGGAGAACCCGAGCAGCCGGAAAATCCGCAGCAGGAGACCGACGGCGCGCGGCCTCTTGGATTTCATGATGTCGATGGGAAGGTTGAGGTATTGTGGCCGCAGGCGCAGAAGCAGGAGGACAAAGGCACCGACGCCTTTCCGTGCGGTCTCCTCCCCTACCAGGAACCCGACAGTGAAACCGCGCAATCTGAAAGGCGGCAGAAGGCGGGGGTCGAATGAGGAGATCATGAGATTGCGCTGCTCGATCCGACCCGCCAGGACATCGGCTATCGATGCACAATCTTTCACGGTAAGCGTTTCCTCCTTCAGCTCGAGATCCAGGTAGCGGCCGGCGGGCAGGATCTCCAGCAGCTCGATCAGCTCGGGAATCTTTTCACCGGCGCCGAAATCCAGGGCTCTCAGGTCATCAAATTGTGTTGTTCCCACGGCGCGCGAGGCTCCGCTCACCCGAGCCGTATCCGGGTCATGGACGATGACATAGCGGCCGTCCGCCGTCTTCTGCAGATCGCATTCAATGCCGTCAGCGCCAGCTTCCAGCGCGCGTCGGAATGCAAGGAGGGTATTCTCAGGATAGCGCGCCCGGTAGCCCCGGTGCCCCAGCACGAGGGGCGGTCGGCGATTCCTTCTCATGCCTTTCTGTACGGGAGGGAGCAGCGAATGTCAACACCGCCTGAAAAAGAAAGCGCCCCCGGCCATCGAGGGCGCCTAGCATAAGAGAGGGACTTTAGAGGGAGAGAGTGTACGAGAACTTTATCATCGGATCGATCGTGGGATCTTTCCCT
>JBEKVA010000538.1:0-2593 GCA_049514475.1 Spirochaetia bacterium | reverse complement strand
GCCTTGACACCTACGAGCTGGTCTACGCCATCGAGGAAGAGCTCAGCATAAGCATACCTGACGAAAAGGCGAACGAGTTCGAGACGGTCCGCGACGCCCTGGAGTACATCCGCTCCCAGGCCAAAAAATAGGAAGGTGTTGTTCAAGAAAAACAGACGCTTACCAGGCATCACGCTGAAGTCCGAGAGGAAGAAGGAGCTTCAGCTCTTCGAGCGGCACACCGGGATCCGCTTCCGGGAGCTGGAGTTCCTCAACCAGGGGTTCACCCACCGTTCCTTCGCCAATGAGGCGGGAGAGACGGGGGAGAACAACGAACGGCTGGAGTTCCTGGGCGATTCGGTGCTCGGCCTGGTGGTCAGTCAGTACCTCTACGAAACACTCCCCGACCAGCCGGAAGGGGAGCTTGCGCGGATCAAGAGCTTCGTCGTGAGCGAGGCGAGCCTTTCCGAGATTGCCCGCGGCCTGCGCGTCGATAACTACATCCTCATCGGCAAAGGGGAAGAGTACTCGGGGGGCCGCTCGAAGAAGGCCATCCTGGCAGACTGCCTGGAGGCGATCATCGGCGCCTACTACCTCGACTCCGGCTTCGCGCCTGCCGAGAAGTTCGTGCAGCAGATGCTCATTCCCGAGATCGACAAGGTCCTGGAAAACAGGCACGCCAAGGACTACAAGACCCTCCTGCAAGAGTACGTGCAGAAGCGCATGAAGACCTACCCGAAGTACCATGTCGTCCAGAAAACGGGACCCGACCACGACAAGACGTTCTGGATCGAGGTGCACGTCGGGGAGCGCTCGTTCGGCGCCGGCAAGGGAAAGAACAAGAAGGAAGCGGAGCAGGAAGCGGCGCGTCTGGCCTACGAGGGCATGCACGTCGCCGAAAAACCTCAGCGTAGCGAAAGGCCCGCCGCAACGCCGCGCCCGTCCGCCGCGCCCCGCACCGAGGACCGCCCGCAGAGGGGCGGCTCCCGCCGTCCCTGATCACTCCGCCAGGCGCTCCTGAAACAGCTTTTCGGCGATCCCCAGCAGCGTCTCTTTCGCGTTGAGAGCGGGGTCCTCCAGGACGGACTTCAGAAGCTCTTCCAGGATGATGCCTACGCGAGGCCCCGGCGGCAGCTTCAGCCGCTCCATGATGTCGCTCCCGTTCACCGCCAGCTGCCGCACGCTGAAGGCGCGCCCCGCATCAAGCACATCGGAGACACGCTGCGCAAAGCGCGCAAGCCCTTCAGGAAACACCTTCTCGTTCTCCCGGCACATGCCGATCTGATCCGCCCGCCGCAGCTCGATGATGTCCTTTATGCTTGCTTCCCCGACCCTTGCTATGAGGCGGCGGACCGCCGCGTCCGACCATTCTTCCAGGTAGTTGAACATGTGGTGGGCCACCAGGTGCGTGACATCCTTCACCACGGCGTTCGGGAGCTTCAGGCGGGTGAGGATATCCGTCGTCATCTGCGCCGAAAGCTGCTCGTGCGTGTAGAACGTCGGCCTGCCGTCGGGCCCGACGGCCCGGGTCCGGGGCTTGCCGATGTCGTGCAGGAGAGCCGCCAGGCGAAGCAGGAGTGACTCGCGGGGGGCCGCATCGCACGCGTACAGGGCGTGGGTGAACACGTCGTAGCAGTGGAAGTTGCCCTGTGCCACGCCGACCCCTTCCAGGATCTCGGGCAGGACGATCCCGAGGATGCCGGTTTCTTTCATCAATAACAGCCCGACGGACGGCAGCGGAGCCTGGAGGGTCTTCAGGATCTCATCACGCACGCGCTCGGCTGACACCTTTGCCAGTATTTCCAGGCAGCCGGGGATGGCCGCCGTGGTGGCCTCGTCGATCGTGAAGGAAAGCTGCGCGGCGAATCGGCAGGCGCGCAGCGGCCGAAGGCCGTCCTCGCGGAAGCGTTCCGCGGGGTCCCCGATGGCGCGGATCACTTTCCGCGCAAGGTCCTGCTTTCCCCCGTGCGGGTCGTTCATCGTGCGGGTCAGCAGGTCGAAGGCCATCGCGTTGATCGTGAAATCCCGGCGGGCAAGGTCGTCGAAGATCGATGGGGCGAATGTGACGCTGTCGGGACGTCTGCCGTCGCTGTACTCGGCCTCGGTGCGGAATGTCGTGACCTCGAAGGTGATCCCCTTGAAAAGCACCGTCACGGTGCCGTGCTTGATGCCGGTGGGGATGACCCGGCGGAACAAGGACGTGACCTGGGCCGGCAGCGCGTCGGTGGCGATGTCAAAGTCGGTGTGGGCCCTGCCCATGAGGGTGTCGCGCACCGCGCCGCCGACAAGGTGACACTGAAAGCCGCCCTCGCGGAATACCGTGGCAAAATCCTGGACGACGCGGGGGACGTGCATGACGTGGTCAAGTAAACAGGCAGTGGCGGCGCCGTGTCAATAAACGTCGTGTTTTCTGTCGTGTTTTCGGGCCCGCTGCCAGAGGAAAAAAAAGCCCCGGCTTCGGCCGGGGCTGCTGATACTCCTGGTTTTCTACTTGAACAGCTGCAGGATGCTCTGCGGCTTGGTGTTCGCCTGGGCGAGCATCGCGGTGGAGGACTGCACCAGTATCTGGTCCCTCACGAACTCCACCATGCCGGCGGCCATGTCGGTGTCGCGG
>JBEKVA010000537.1:0-2599 GCA_049514475.1 Spirochaetia bacterium | reverse complement strand
GACGTGTTCAGGAAGGAACTGGACCCGCGTTATTTCACCCTGGCGCAGCGCGTGCTGAAGCGCAATGGCATCTCGGTGAGGACCCTCGACCTGCGCCACCACCTTGAGCGGGATGCGGGCATCGTGCGGGACATCTTTGCCACCGCGTGGAACCGCAACTGGGGCCACGTACCGCTCTCCGAGAAGGAGTTCGACCGGCTGAAGGACGGCGTGAAGCAGTTCGTCGTCACCGAGCTCAGCTTCATTGTCGAGCTGGACGGCAGGCCAATAGCCTTCGCCCTTTCCATCTACGACGCCAACCAGGCGGTGAAGAAAATCAACGGAAGGCTGTTCCCCTTCGGGTTCATCAGGCTGCTGGCCACCATGAAGCGTACGCGCCGCTTCCGCCTCATCCTCATGGGGGTGCTGGAGGAATACCGGGGGCAGGGCATAGAGCTTGCGCTCTATACGCACGTCATCGAGGAGGGGCTGCGCCGGGGGTTCACGGAGGTCGAGTGCTCGATGGTCGTTGAGAGCAACGAGCCGATGATCAATTCCGTCCAGCGGATGCCCGTGGAGCGCTACCGCACGTGGCGCATTTATCGAAAGGACCTGGCAGAATGAAGGAGCTCATCGAACCGCGCATCCCGAAGGGTTTCCGGGATTTTCTCCCGGAGCGGGAAGCGCAGAGACTTGCCATCATCGGGAAGCTGCAGAAGGTGTTCCACCTCTTCGGCTTTGCCCCCATCGACACTCCCGTGCTCGAGTTCGCCGAGGTGCTCCTGGGCAAGGGCGGTGGGGAGACTGACAAGGAGGTGTACCGGTTCACCGACCACGGCGGCCGCGACGTGGCCATGCGCTTCGATCTCACCGTCCCCTTCGCGCGGTTCATGGCGGCGCACCTTGCAGAGCTGCCCCTGCCCTTCCGCCGCTGGCACGCGGCAAAGGTCTGGCGCGGTGAGAACACGCAGCGCGGCCGCTACCGCGAGTTCATGCAGGTCGACTTCGACGTGGTCGGCTCCGACGCCGCCTCGGCGGACCTGGAAATCCTGCTTTTGATGCGGGAGAGCATGAAGGCCCTCGGCATGGAGAAGATGCGCATCCATTTCGCCCACCGCGGCGTCTTCAACGCCTTCCTCGGCGTGTTGGGCCTGCAGGAGCGCTCCACGGACGTCCTGCGCGCCATCGACAAGCTGAGAAAGATCGGGGAGGAGGGCGCGCTTGCAGTGCTGGCCGAAATAGCCGGGCAGGAGAACGCGGCGCGCATCATCGCCTTCACCCGCATCGGCGCCACCTCCGCTCTGACGCTGGAGAGCCTGCGCTCCGCGCTCGGCCCCGCGGGTGCCGCCGACCCGAGTATCGCCCGCCTCTCTGCCGTGGCGAAGTGCCTGGAAGAGCTGGGGGTCGCGGGCTCCTTCGTGCTGGATCCCTCGATCACGCGCGGGCTGGACTACTACACCGGCATCGTGTTCGAGACCTTCCTCACCGACCTTCCCGCCATCGGCTCGGTGTGCTCGGGGGGACGCTACGACAACCTCGCTTCGCTGTACACGAAGCAGAGCCTGCCGGGGGTGGGCGCGTCGATCGGCATCGACCGCCTGATGGCTGCCATGGAAGAGCTCGGGCTGCTGGAAAAAGGCGGCTCGCCCTCGTCGCTTCTCATCCTCTGCCTGGAGGAGAGCCTCCTGGGCACCTACCATCGGCTCGCCGAGTCCTACCGGGCCGCCGGGATTGCCGCGGAGGTGTACCCGGAGAAAAAGAAGCTCGCGGTGCAGTTTGCCTATGCCGAGAAAAAGGGAATTCCCCTCGCGCTGGTCTGCGGCGAAGACGAGGTGAGGGACGGCGTCGTTGGCCTGAAAGACCTGCGCTCCCGCCAGAGCTATGACAAGCTCACGGCCGCGGCCGCGCGAGAAAAAGCTGCAGAGCTGCTTCGCTGATTCCCAGCGACGCGGGTGAGAGCGCGTCGGGGGTGTCCTGCATGGTGTGCCACTGCGGATAGTCGATGTCGATGAGGATGCAGGACGCCGTTCCCCCGCAGGCAAAGGGGTAGTGGTCCGAGATGATGTGCTTCACGCGGTGAGGCTTGTCCCGGGTGAACGGCTGCCATTCCTGCTCCGAGCCGATGCGGAACAGCTCAGCGGTCAGCCGGCGGCTGGGCAGGTGGTTGAGAATCGCCGCGTCGATGTCCAGGATCATGTCGCGGCCGCCCACCATGTCCAGGACAACCACCTCGGCAGGAGTCAGCCCGGCCACCGGGTGAGCGGCACACCAGGCGGCGCCGAGAGAGAAATCCAACCCATCGATGTTTCCCAGGTCCTCGGCATCGAAAAAGGCAACCGCTATGTCCAGGTCATTCTCCCGCGCGGCCAGCCACGGCAGCAGGTGCAGCAGAACGGCGGTGCCGGACCCGCCGTCATTCGCGCCCGGGATGGGGTGCTCCCGCCGCGCAGGGTCCCTTTCCCTGTCGGCGCGAACACGGGTGTCGTAATGCGTTCCCAGCAGAAGCGGCGGCCGGCTTCCCTCCCCTCTCTTCGAGCGGAACACGCCGACGATATTGCGGCACTGCAGCGTTGAGCCGCGGAACGCCACGGGAAAGTCCTGGAGGATCACCTCGACGCCG
>JBEKVA010000536.1:0-2602 GCA_049514475.1 Spirochaetia bacterium | reverse complement strand
ATACCCGCGATTCTCGGACACGGCAGATGATTCCGACATCCACGGCAAGCTCTCCGTGTCGAAGTTCGCGGACGGGGAAATGGAGGCGGAAATCGGGACCTCCGTGCGCGGCTGCGACGTCTTCCTGTTCGCCGGCGGGGCGCGCGGCAACGCGGGTCTCTCCGTGGAGGAGAACAAGATCGAGACCTACCACGCGGTGGACGCGCTGCGCCGCGCGCAGGCGGGCCGCATCACCGTCTTCGAGCCCTACTGCAGCCCCGGCCGTTCTGACAGGCTCACGCGGAGGAACTCGGTGGGCCTGTGGCTGCACTTCAAGGTCCTCATCGGGCTTGGCATCGACCACTACATCACGTTCCAGCTTCACTCGGAGAAATCCAAGACATTCATCGATCCCGCCCTCTGCGACGTGGATGACCTGCCGGCGCGCGCGCTTCTGACGAAGTACCTCTGCGATAATGTCATTGGGAACCGGGCCCGGCTGCACGAGGAGGTGCGCAACAGCTGGATGTTCTGCTCGGTGGACGCCGGCGGGGAGGCACTCGGGAAGCGGTTTGCCGCATCATTCGGCACCCGGATTGTCATCTCGCACAAGCAGAGGGATTACTCGGCGACAAACACCGTGGAGTCCATCAACATCCTCACGGCGGAGCCCATCGAGGGAAAGACGCTGTGGATCGTGGATGACATGATCGACACGGGGGATTCGATCTGCAAGCTCGTGCGGGAGCTGGCAAAACGCTCCCCCGCCTCGATCAACATCGCCGTGGTCCATGCCGTGTTCTCCCCGCCGGCGCTCCAGCGCATCGGGGAGCTGTGCGCGGAGAACCTGATCGGCACCATCCTGGTCACCGACACCATTCCCTGCACCGCGGAGATACGCCGCTCGCTGCCGTGCCTCCAGGTGGTCTCCTCGACGCACCTCGCGGCGGAGATCGTCTTCCGGCTGAACAGCGAGCTCTCCCTCTCCCCCCTGCTGGCCGAGTTCAACGCCGACGACTACCTGAAATAAAAACGTCCGCCCTTCCGTTCCAGGAAGCCTTCTGCCGCAAGCTTCCCGAGGGCTTCGGACAGCCGCGGCTCCTCGCGCCCCACTGCGGCGGCAATCTGCGCCGCGGTGGCACATCTCAGCTCCAGCATGATCTCTAGTATCCTGCCGCGGAGCTGTCTCATCGAGCCTTCGAAGGCCGCCTGCCGCTTGTAGGCGCTGCTGCGCCGGTTGGGATTCTCGCCTTTCCGTGCCAGCATCGTCCCATAATCCATGAGCGCGTAGTACCACTCGCGGGGATTCTCCCTGTCCAGGGCCTCCACGACCAGGGGCAGGAGCCGGGCATCGGGGATATTCAGCTCACCGCGGAAGAAGAAGTGGATGAAGCTTCGGCGGATGTTCGTTTCGATGAACGGCACCGGTATGTCGAAACAGTACGCCAGCAGGGCCCCCGCCGTCGCGGGACCGATACCGGGGAGCGCCCTCAGCTCCTCGAGGCTTTTCGGGAGCCTGCCGTGGTGACGCTCGACGACCAGCGCGGCGGTTTGCCGCAGCGCGAGGGCCCTGCGGTTGTAGCCTAGCCCTTTCCAGGCTGCAACCACCTCGGCGACACTGGCGCGCGCCAGGGCAGCAAAGCTGGGGAAATGCCGGAGAAACGGCCCGTACATGTTTGCCACCCGGCCGATGCCCGTCTGCTGGAGCATGAACTCCGAGACGAGAATCCGGTAGGGCGAGCGTGTTTCCCGCCACGGCATGTGTCGGGCGGCGCGGCGATAGTACGCCCGGACTTCCCTGCGAAAGCGCCGCACCAACGGTGTCAGAACTTTTTCTCCGAATCCACGAGGATGGTCACCGGCCCCATGTTGGTGTAGCTGACGCGCATCATGGCCTGGAACTCCCCGCTTGCCACGTGCAGACCGCTCTGGGCGAAAAGCGCCAGGGCGTGCTCGTACAGCCGCCGGGCGGTCTCCGCGTCTGCGGCCTCCGTGTAGGACGGGCGCCTTCCCTCCCGCGTATCGCCAAAAAGGGTGAACTGCGAGACCACCAGTATTTCCCCCCGGACATCCAGGAGGGACCTGTTCATCTTGTTCTGCTCGTCGCTGAAGATGCGAAGATTGAGGATTTTTTCACAGAGTGCCCGAGCGTCTCCCTCGGTGTCCCTGCGCCCCACCCCGAGGTACACGAGGAGCCCGCTCCCGATGCTTCCCGCCAGGCGGTCTCCGACGCGGACCGTGCACTCGCTGACCCTTTGTACTACCGCGCGCATCAGTGCCCCTGCTCAGGACGGGGTGAGCCTGTGAACCGCGGTTCCCAGGAGGTTCAGCGTGCCGCTCAGCGATGAGACCTGCCCGAGCACTTCCAGGGCTCCGCCGTTCTCAAGGGGGGCAGCGAATTGCAGGCTGACGGGCACGATGCCTTCCAGCTCCTTCTCCTTGTCGTAGCCGACGAGGAGGTCGAAGGTGATGAGATCCTTTGTCTGCCTGAGATTGGCGATTTTCCCCTTCCAGCGCACCGAGCAGCCGTCATAGAGCGCCGGCTGTTTCAAAACGGCAGCGTAGGTGTATCCCTCTTTCAGAGTATCGAATGTCGCCGGGGTCACGAACCCCTTCAGCATGC
>JBEKVA010000535.1:0-2621 GCA_049514475.1 Spirochaetia bacterium | reverse complement strand
GCAAGTAGCTCATCAACGGGGAGTAGCCCAGACAGTGCCGCCCCAGCTTCTCCTCCAAAGGGCTCCACCCACCCTGAGCGTCGCGAAACTTGTAGCATCGCCGTGCCAGCACCACCGTGCCGCCAAAGCGATTGCGAAACCGCAGATTGCGCATGCCCGAATACACCGCCGTGCGCTCCCCAACGCGCAAGCTGTTCTCCACGGTAGGCTCCTGCACCCTTCTCCAAGGCTTGCCCCAGCTCGTAGACAAACCGCAGAATCCGTTGTTCTACCTGCTCAAAGCTGCACCTACCCAGGTTCAATCCCTCGGCCAGTTCCTTGACCAGGACTTGGCTGCGCGGCAGAATGTCAATGATTTCCATGGCCTGTCTCCCCTCCCTAACAAGGATCACCAAGGTGGAGATAGGCCTTTTTCTTTGAAAACTCAATGCCGGAAAACCCGTTCTTGAAATCGCACCCGCGCCCATCGCCCATCCAGCCTGTTGCGTGATTCGCGCTTCATGGTTAGGATGAGCAGTTGGAGGTTCGTTATGGTCGATGTCTTGCAGAGAAGGCACGAAGCGATTGTCGCCGCGTGCGTGCGCCACAGCGTGGCTCGGCTGGATGCCTTCGGCTCAGCACTCCGTCAGGACTTCAAGCCTGGGGAAAGTGACCTTGACCTCCTAGTCGACTTCAGGCCCATGGACGCCTACGCGCGCGTCGAAGCCTATTTCGGACTCTTGGCTGAATTACGGGAGTTGCTGCAGGGGGACATCGATCTCGTCATGATCGGCGCAGTTAAAAACCCCTACCTCGCCCGCAACATTGAGCGCACAAAACAGTTGCTCTATGCCGCGTGACGAACGCGCCTATCTCGCGGACGTCGTCGATTCCTGCGAGGCGATCGAGGTCGCTGTCTCGGGCCTTGATCTGCCCGCCTACTTAGCGTCTCGGCTCGTTCGCTCTTCAGTGGAGCGAGAGTTTATCATTATCGGCGAGGCCATCGCGGCACTCTCGCGTGCGGCGCCGGGGACATTCGAGTCGATCACGAACGCTCGAAGGGTTATCGATTTCCGCAACCAGCTCACCCATGAGTACCCGACCGTCGACGACGCTCTCGTCTGGGCGATCGTCCAGAAGGACGTGCCTTTGTTGATGCGGGAATGCTCGGTGTTGCTCAGGGAAGCCGACAGCCAAAAAGAGCGGGAATAGGGGCGCCCAGGCAGCGGGAAGCGCAGTTGCTGGAATTGAACCCCATGCTCCATTGCGACTTGCGCGGAAATGCAATCGCGATCCATCACACGGCGTATGACTCTATGTAGCTGCTGTGCTTCACGGAAATGAAAGCCTGACCGGTATCGGGGGTTCGCCGCGAAGCGGCAAAGAGCGGTGTACAGTGAAAGTATATTCGTTAGTGCAGGCTCCGAGGCTGTTACATTATCTGTGATGCTTTGAAAGCGCTGCGCTTCTTGGCCTCACCGCGTATGATGAGGCTGTTCGATCTCTCTATGAGAGGAGGCGCAGCAGATGGAGCAGGCTTGAAAGCTGAACTGCTTCGCGCTTCAGTCTATTTGCATCGTTTGGCCTTTCTGTTCCTCGGTATTTTGTTTCTGGCGAAGCATTTATATCGGAACGAAAGGTTTTTTTCAATTAAAGGGGTGAGAAATCCGGGTTAAATGCCTCGAGTGCCTGTCAACCCGTGATGACGGCGTGTAGGCAAACTTCTACGCACGAATCGACAATTTGCTGACTTTCAGCACCCTCTCCGATCCCTACTATAAAACGCAATCAATCACGGAATGGAGAATGACATGAAGAAACGTTTCATTCGGGGAGCCGGTGGAGTCGCGATCCTCATCGCGGTACTCCTCGGGTGCCAGACCGCAAAGCCTGCGCTCATAGCCCCGGCAGAGAGTGCTATCCAGGTCGAGAAATCCGGATTCTCCCCAGCGGGTGCCGCGGGTCAGAACAGCATCGATATCTCGCTGCTCTATGGAAATGGGGATGCTATCAAGTCCTGGACCATCGAGCTCGTGAGCGACGGCAAAACATGGAAGACTTGGAGCGGTGACCCAAAGTACCTTCCAGCAAGCCTCTCCTGGGATCGCACGGGTGACGCCGGAACAATGGCTCCCGAAGGGACGTATACTGCAAAGCTCTCCATCGACTACGTGGCGAAGTTCCAGTCTGTTTCTGCGGAAAGCAGGAGCTTCGTGCTGGACATCACCCCGCCGAAGGGCAGCATCGCAGTCAGCCCGTCCCAATTCACCCCCACGGCGAATGGCGTTGAGGGACCGGTGACTCTCATGATTGTCGCGAGCTCCGCCCTTGCGCGCATGGACTCATGGTCCTGGATGTTCTCGATCAGGCCGGCGGCCTGGTCAAGAACTGGAGCGGCCAGTGGCCGAATACCTCCGCGAGCTGGGACAGGTCCACTATGAGCGGCGGTTTGGTTACTCCGTCGAGCGCCTACCAAGCCACCGCCACGGTGAGGGACGAGTATGGCAATTCCTCCCAGCTGAGTGCTGACATTGCAGTTTCTGCCATGAAACCCAGGGCACCCGCCGTCGCCACTCCGCTAAAGCCCGGCCAGCCTGCCATTGCAGCAGAGAGCCCGGGATTCTCGCCGAACGGGGACAAGG
>JBEKVA010000534.1:0-2645 GCA_049514475.1 Spirochaetia bacterium | reverse complement strand
GCCACCCGGGCCGTGGTGCACGTCGGCTTCAACCACCGCTTCCACCCCGCGCTTCTGAAGGCAAAAGAGATCGTTGAAGCGGGGGCCCTCGGCCCGCTGATGTTCGTGCGGGGCCGCTATGGCCACGGCGGCAGGGTGGGATACGACCGGGAGTGGCGCGCCGACCCGCGCATCTCGGGGGGCGGAGAGCTGCTCGACCAGGGGTCCCACCTCATCGATCTTGCCCGGTGGTTCCTGGGAGATTTCCCCCGCGTGTCGGGATACGCGGCAACGATGTACTGGGACATGCCGGTGGAGGACAACGCGTTCCTGACGCTGCGGACGGCCGGGGACCAGGTCGCCTGGCTTCACGCGAGCTGCTCGGAATGGAAGAACATGTTCTCCTTCGAGATCTACGGCCGTGACGGGAAGCTTGCCATCGACGGCCTGGGAGGAAGCTACGGCACCGAGCGGCTGTCCTTCTACAAGATGCTGCCCCGCATGGGACCGCCGGACACGACGATCTGGGAATATCCCGGGGCGGACGCATCCTGGAGCGTCGAATACCAGGGTTTCAGACGCGCCGTCCAGCAGGGCACGGCGCCGGCGGTGTCCCTCGAGGACGCCCTCGCGGTGCTCGAGACCATCGGCGCCGTGTATGCGCAGATGCGGCCGCGGCCCTGAAGGGGCCGCTTCTTCGGCATAGGCAGACGATGTGCTCATCATCGGGTTGTTCGTGGCCGCGGCTTGCACTGGGCATGGCAAAGGATTATGACATTCCAGGGGTAAACAGATGGTGATCACACGGAGCCCGCTGCGTGTCTCCCTGGGCGGAGGGGGGACGGACCTTCCCTCCTACTACGAGAAGTACGGTGGATTCCTCGTCACCGCAGCGATAGACAAGTACGTCTACGTGAGCGTGACGCGTCCATTCGCCAAGGGGATCTATCTCAAGTATTCGAAGCTGGAGACGGTCGAGCGGATCGAGGACATACAGCACCCCATCATCCGCGAGGCGCTGAAGCTCACCTGCACCGACGGCCACTATCAGCACATCGAGATCACCACCCACGCCGATATTCCCGCGGGTACGGGACTGGGCTCCTCGGGCAGCTTCACCACTGCACTGCTGAAAGCGCTTTATACGCACCAGAAGCTGCTCCTGCACGCCGATGAGCTTGCGCGGCTGGCCTGCGAGATCGAGATCGACAGGCTGAAAGAGCCCATTGGGAGACAGGACCAGTACATCTCCGCCTACGGCGGCATGACCTGTTTCACGTTCAACGAGGACGGATCGGTTGGCGCCGAGCCGCTGCGCATCAGCTCTGACACCCTGTTCGACCTCGAGGACAACCTGCTCCTGTTCTTCACCGGCTACGCGCGGAGCGCCGGCGGCATCCTGAAAGACCAGCACGCGCGGACGCAGGAGTCCGATGCGCAGATGCTGGAGAACCTTCACGCCGTCAAGGAGATGGGGCACCGCAGCCGCCGGGTGCTCGAGGCGGGAAAAACCGCCGAGTTCGGGGCCCTCATGCACGAGCACTGGCAGATGAAGAAGAGGCGCTCCCAGGGCATGACGAATGACCGCATCGACGAGTGGTACGAGCTGGGGCGCGCAAACGGCGCCGTCGGCGGCAAGATCGTCGGGGCAGGGGGCGGCGGTTTTCTCATGTTCTACGCGGAGGACCGCCGCCGGCTGAAAAACGCCATGAGCGCCGCCGGGCTGGAGGAGGTCCGCTTCCGCTTCGATTTCGAGGGGACCAAGGTGCTCCTGTCATGACTCTCCCGGTCGCGATCCTCGCCGGCGGCCTGGCCACCCGGATGAGGCCCATGACCGAGCGCGTTCCCAAGAGTCTCCTCGACATCGAGGGCGAGCCGTTCGTCTTCCGCCAGCTCTCATGCCTGGCGCGCCGCGGGGTGACGCGCGTGGTGTTCTGCGTCGGGTTCCTGGGGGAGCTGGTGCGGGAGACGGTCGGAGACGGCGCGCGCTGGGGGATCGAGGTGGCCTGGTCATTCGACGGGCAGAAGCTCCTGGGCACCGCGGGCGCCCTGCGCAAGGCGCTGCCCCTGCTGGACAGGCATTTTCTGGTCCTTTATGGTGACTCGTACCTGGAGTGCGATTACCCGGCCGTGGAACGGGCGTTCCTGGACTCGGGCCGGCAGGGCATCATGACGGTCTTCGAGAATGCCGGCCGCTGGGACGGCAGCAACGTCCAGATGAAGGACGGCCGGATCGAAGTCTATGACAAGAAAGTGCGGACTCCCGGCATGCGGCACATCGACTACGGCCTGGGCGGCCTGTCGGAGGATGCCCTGCTCTCCCGCGACGCGGAGGCCCCGTGCGACCTGGCGGGCGTCTACCAGGAGCTCGTCGCCAAAGGGGAGCTGGCGGCATACGAGATGCGGGAGCGGTTCTACGAGATCGGCTCTCCGGCGGGACTTGAAGAGCTCCGCCATTATTTTGCGGTCAAGGAAGGAAAGAAATGAGCTATTCGGACCAGCACCTCGCCGAGGCAAAGAAGATCATCGACGGCATTGACACCGCGGCCCTTGAGCGCATGGTGGACCTGCTGGTCGCGCTGCGCACCCACGGCGGAAGGCTGTTTCTCCTCGGGGTGGGCGGCGGGGCCGGCAGCTGCTCCCACGCGGTCAACGATTTCAGGAAG
>JBEKVA010000533.1:0-2646 GCA_049514475.1 Spirochaetia bacterium | reverse complement strand
TGCGCCAGCCGCTGCGAGTCGTCCTTGCCGGCAGCTCACCGCTTCCCCTGCAAGCGCGCCTCTTCGCTCAGGGCCTCCGCGGGCGAACGCTGGTCATGGCCGCATCCGGCAGCCAGCCCCTTGCACAGTGCCTGTCAGCCGGGATCCCCGTGCGGGAGGTGGCCGCTGATGACGAAGGTCTTCCCGACCCTGCGGAGTCCCTGCGTGTTCTCTATGCGGAGGGGATCGGCTCGGTGCTCGTTGAGGGCGGATCGAGGCTCCTCACCCGCCTGTTGGCGGAAGGCCTGTGGGACGCGCTGACGGTCTTTACCGCCCCGCTGATTCTGGGCCAGGGCATAGAGGCGGTGGGGGACCTGGGCATCCTGACACCCGGAGACGGGATCAGGCTCCAGGGCCCGCGCCTGCAGGCATTCGAGGGATTCACCAGGCTCGATGCCCGCAATCCCGCAACATCCGTGGATGTGCCGACTCCCGTAAAGGAGGGTGCATGTTTACAGGATTGATCGAAGCAGTCGGGAGCATCGCTGCGGTCAGCGGCGGATCGGAGGGCTTGCGCATCTCGGTTCTCAGTCCCGCCATTGCCGCGGGGCTGTCCCTGGGGGATTCGGTCAATATAGATGGTGCCTGCCAGACGGTGGTCGCGGTCACTCCGTCGACGTTTGCCGTGGAAGCCGTTGGGGACACCCTTGTGAAAACGACCTTTCGAGGCCTGAAGAGGGGGGCCAGGGTGAACCTCGAGCGGGCAATGCGCGCCGACGGGCGGTTCGGCGGGCACATGGTGACGGGACACGTGACCGGTACCTCGCGGATCATCTCGTGGGGACCGGGAGCCGAGGCCTCGGGAGGGGAAGCGGGGGCATGGTTTCTCGTGCTCGCCCTCGAGCCTGCCTGGGAGGACCGCGTGGTGCCCGAGGGATCCATCGCGGTGGACGGCATCAGCCTGACCGTTGCGGAAATCACCCGCGGCTCCACGCTTTCGGCCGAAGGCGGCCTGCAGGCGCGCGTATCGATCATACCGCACACGCGGCTTGCCACGACCCTTGCAGAAAAAAAAGCGGGGGACCGCGTGAACATCGAGCTCGACATCCTTGCCTCCTACGTGCGCGCCGCAATGAAGGCCGTGCTGGGGACCACCTCCGGCGTGAGCATGGAGAAGCTGAGGGAATGGGGGTACTCATGAAAGACAATCGCGAGAATGGACGCCTCGTGACACCGACTGCCGGCGCCGCGCTTCCCACGCGGTGGGGCACATTCACGATTCACACCTTTACCTCGGGAAGTGGATCCTCGGAGGAAGGGCCTCTTCTCCTCAGCCGCGGCGCCGCCTTTGAAACACTTCCCGCGAAGGTGCACGGAAGCACGCCGCTCCTGGTACGCGTCCACTCGGAGTGCCGCACCGGAGACCTGTTCGGCTCCTTGCGCTGCGACTGCGGCCAGCAGCTTGCTGAGAGCATGCGGCTGATCGGCGAGCAGGAGGAAGGGGCGGTGATCTACCTGCGCCAGGAGGGACGGGGCATAGGGCTTGAAGCAAAGCTTAAGGCATACGGGCTGCAGGACCAGGGATTGGACACGGTGGAGGCCAACATCCGCCTGGGCTTTCCCGCCGACATGCGGGACTACCGGGAGGCGGCGGAGATCCTGCGTCTCATGGGGCGCACGCGCGTGCGGCTTCTCACGAACAACCCCGACAAGGTTGCCGGGCTCACCGGTTACGGGATCGAGGTCGTGGAGCGGGTGCCCCTGCGCGTCGCGGCGAATCCACACAGCATGCGTTACTTCCAGACCAAGCGTGACCGCCTGGGCCACGCCATCTGAAACACTGAAGAAGGAGAATCGAATACATGAAAACAATCGAAGGAATGTTGAGCGCCTCGGGGCGTCGCGTGGCCCTGGTGGCCGGGAGATTCAACGACTTGATCGTCAGCCGTCTCATCGACGGTGCCCTCGACTGCTTCGTGCGCCACAGCGGGGATGAGAAGAACCTCACCCTCGTCCGGGTGCCGGGGAGCATGGAAATTCCCCTCGTGGCGGGCCGGCTGGCTGCCACCGGCACGTTCGATGCCATTGTCTGCCTGGGCGCCGTAATCCGCGGGGGAACGCCGCACTTCGACTACGTGGCCGCCGAATCCTCGAAGGGGATCACCTCCGAGTCCCTGCGGACGGGCCGGCCGATCATCTTCGGTGTCCTCACCTGCGACACCCTCGAGCAGGCCCTGGAGCGCGCCGGGGTGAAGAGCGGCAACAAGGGCTGGGATGCCATGATGTCCGCGCTGGAGATGGCCGACCTCATGCCGCGCCTGGCCAGTTGATTGATTGCCCCGATCGAAGTAGAAGAATGTCATGGCAACGGTAAAGGTGGGCTGGATCGGGACGGGTGTCATGGGCAGGTCGATGTGCGGTCACCTGCTGAAGGCAGGCTATTCCGTCTCCCTGTACACCAGGACAAGGGACAAGGCCGCGGAGCTGCTGAGCAAAGGCGCCTCCTGGTGCGCCACGCCCCGAGAAATCGCACAGGCAAGTGACTTCATATTTACAATGGTGGGTTTTCCCTCCGACGTGCGGGAGGTCTACCTCGATGCCAACGGCATCCTTGCCGGCGCGCGGACCGGGGCAATCCTCTGCGATATGACCACCTCTGAGCCTTCC
>JBEKVA010000532.1:0-2651 GCA_049514475.1 Spirochaetia bacterium | reverse complement strand
ACCCGGGCTGGGGGTCCACGCGGCCTTCCCGCATGCGCTGCACGGCCAGAGCCAGCAGCGGTCCCTGGGATCCGCGAATCCGCTCGATCTCCGCGTCCAGGAGAAAGCCGTACTCGTTGCCGAAGGCCGCGATGATGCGCCCGTACATCCCGTCTACCGCCCGGGACCCCTTGCCCGAGCCCAGCAGCTCGGAGAGCAGCTCGGGGAGTGGGATGAGGTAGTGAAAGCCTTCGGTCGGCCGCGGCTGCAGCGGCGCCGGCCGATCGGCGAGCGCGAGCACCCTGCTCAGCACGCCGACGGTGAGCGGCTTGCCGCAGACGGGGCATGCCCCGCCGACGCGCGCGGTCTCCCCCGGGTCCATGCAGACGCCACAGCTCCTGTGGCCGTCGAAATGGTACTTGCC
The DNA here is from genome assembly GCA_049514475.1 of Spirochaetia bacterium. Taxonomy (GTDB): domain Bacteria; phylum Spirochaetota; class Spirochaetia; order SZUA-6; family Fen-1364; genus Fen-1364. The sequence continues at coordinate 2,248 of JBEKVA010000532.1, read as the reverse complement.
CTCTTCGGGGAAGAACTCGATGGTGCCCAGGAAGCCCACGCCGGTGCGAAGCGCGCCGCTCACCCCCTGCCAGCTGAGCTCGGTGTCGAGGAGGTTCGCCTCCCTGCCGAGGTTGCCCGGCGAGTGCGCATCTGAATTGGAGACCAGCCGGTAGCGGTCGAGCGCGCTCCAGCGCCAGTTCATCGGGGGATCGGAAGAGAGCCCTGTTTCCAGGGCGAAGATGTGCGGGGTAAGGTCCTCGAAACATTCCTCTATCGCGTCGAAGCCCGACTTCGAGCCGAAAAGGGAAAACCAGGGCGTCCACACGTGGGCGGGGATGAGGAAGCCCTCAGGGGTGATGTCCAGGAGGATGGACAGGAGGTCCTTTGGGTCGAGCCCGAGGATCGGCCTGCCGTCCGAGGCCACATTGCCGATGGCGGCAAGCCGCGCGCCCAGCCGGCGCGCGTCCTCCAGCAGCGGCACCCCGATGAGGCTGTGCACCTTGCGCACCAGTCCGTGCTTACGATAGATGGAGCTGATTTCCGTGGTGAGCATGAAGCGCACCGGCCCCTCGGCGGGGCTCACCCCCTCCAGCGGGGACCCGCGGGGCGGCTCCCTCAGCGCGTACAGCCCGTCCTTCTCGACGAGCTTTTCACTGAGCTCGGAAAACCATCCGGGGTGCGTGAAGTCGCCGGTGCCCACCACCTGGATGCCCTTGACCAGGGCCCAGCGGTAGTACCCCTCGAGATCGGCTTCCCTGCTCGTGGCCCTGGCGTGCCGCGAATGAAGGTGCAGGTCGGCCGCGAGCCTCATGGGGCGGACTTGGCGAAAAGCGTCCTGAGCTCTTCCTTGGCGCCGTCGAGCACCTCGCCGTATTTCACATCGAGCTGGCCGAGATACTGGCGGACCATGGACTGGAACTCGGGGTCGGCGGCGGGATTGATCTTCACCTGCCGGCCCATCTGGCGCGACATTTCCTCTTCCTTCTTCTTCATCCGGGGGGCGTACTGCCGCTCCACGGCCTCCGCCAGGCGCTTGCGTTCGCCGATGTACTCTTTGAAAAATCCTTCAAGCTGCGTGAAGATCATGCCCACCTTTTTCGTGTCCGACACGGTGGCCGATATTGCGGCGCCGATGCGCTTGCTGTCCCGGGTGGCCATCTCGTCCACGGGGAGCACGAGGTTGGCGAGGAGGGACTGGATGAGGCCTTCGCGGACCATCGCGACCTGCGCCGCGGTGTAGGACTTCAGCGTAGTCTTCAGGTCGAACCCGGGGTCGTCGAGCAGCTTCGACACGAGCTTTCTGCCCTCGTCGCGCAGCCGGTTGGCCTCCAGCAGCTCCTTGTTGGCCTCGATGCCCTTCGAGTTTTCCATTGCGATTTCAAGAGCGGATTTTATGACTCCCATATCTTTCGAATGTATCGAGAGGATGGTCGGGAATCAAGGGAGGGGAACACGCAGGAGGGTCTCCCGCTCGGTGACAAGGCCGTCCAGCGGCTGATCGTGGTCCTCGTGGGGCACCGCGTCCACGATCTGCTCGGAGAGGCAGACGCCGAGCACGGCCATGTCGGGCGCCTGGCGGCGCGCGCGGATGAGGAACCTGTCGTAGTAGCCCTTGCCCCGTCCCAGGCGGTTGCCCTGCCTGTCGAAGGCAAGGCCCGGGGCCGCCACCAGGATGCGGCCCGCGTGCGCGGGCTCGAGCTCCGTCCAGGAGGGGTCGGGCACGGGGATCCCCCAGCGGTCACGGGGAAGGCTCGCCGGGTCCTGCGTCAGCAGCAGGAAGCGGATATCCTCCCCTTCGATGAGGGGCACCGCCACCCGCTTGCCCCCGACACGCGCGGCGGCAAGCAGGTCGGCAGTGTCCAGCTCGTGGGGCATGGAGAGAAACCCCAGGACAGTGTCGGCCCGTTTCCAGGCCTCGGTGTCCGCCACGCGCCGCGCAACCAGGCGGCTGCGCTCGGTGAGGTCCGCCGCGGGGATCCCGGCAAGGAGCCCTTTCATGACGGCGCGCAATTCCTTCTTGTTCATGGTACATTCATACGAACCGGAGATTCACTATGCAAGAGCAGGGCGGGGTGCGGGACTTCTGGGCATTCGTGCGGGAGAGCGTCATCGGCAGCGGCGCGGTCCTCGATACCCCCTTTGGCAGTCGGCGGCTGACATACGCCGACCACACGGCGTCGGGCAGGGGAGTGACCTTCATCGAGGACTACCTGCGCGCCGCGCTGGAGCTGTACGGGAATACCCATACCGAGGATGACGCCACCGGC
>JBEKVA010000531.1:0-2657 GCA_049514475.1 Spirochaetia bacterium | reverse complement strand
AAGGAGGCCTTTAAAATGGGTATGTACACCAGTGTGCGCAACGCGGTCGTATCGGCGTGGCTCTGGCGCGTTCTCCGCTCCATGAGCAGGGAGACCATGCTGAAAGTCCTCGACATGGTCTGCACCCTCAACCCGGGGTGGCGGTCGAATCTCGCCGCGGCCCGTGAGTTCGTGGAGGGAGAACACCCCTTCTACCAGTGGATCATGGCCATGCGGCGGGACCTGAACCCGCTCGCGTTCCACCGCTTCGTGCGGAACGCCGTGTTCGCCAACTTCGTTGCCGACCGCCGGCAGGCCGACTACGAGAAGGAGCGCGGGGCGCCGCCGCTCTCGAACGTCGTCATCAGCGTCACGGAGAGGTGCAACCTGCGCTGCGAGGGCTGCTGGGCCGCGGAATACGACAAGCGCGACGATCTGCCCTACCCGCTGCTCGACCGCATCGTGCGTGAGCTGAAGGAGATGCGGGCGAGCTTCGTGACATTCACCGGCGGGGAGCCGTTCATGCGCGCCGACATCCTGGACCTCATGGAGGCCCACCCCGACGTGTTCTTCCAGATCTACACCAACGGGACCCTCATCACCGACGCGATGGCCGACCGCCTGGCAAAGCTGGGAAACGCGGTCCCCCTCGTCTCCATCAACGGGTTCGAGCTGGACAATGACGGCATCCGGGGCGCGGGCAACTTCAAGGCGGTGAGCGAGGCATTCGACCGGCTGAAGGCCCGCGGCATCTTCTTCGGCGTCTCCCTCACCGCCACCTCGCGGAACATGAACGCCATGACGGACCCGGCCTTCTACGACTGGCTCATCGCCAAGGGGGCGAAGCTCGGGTGGGTCTTCCAGTACATCCCCGTGGGCCGCACCCCGAGCCTCGAGCTGATGATTTCCCCCGAGCAGCGCGCCGCGCTGGGGCAGTTCGTCTATGCTCTGCGCAACTCACGGCCCTTCTTCATTGCCGACTTCTGGAACGACGGCGCCCTTGTCGGCGGGTGCATGGCGGGGGGAAAGCAGTACCTGCACATCACCAACCGCGGGGACGTGGAGCCCTGCGTGTTCTGCCACTTCAGCGTCGACAACATCCGCGAGAAGTCGCTGCACGAGGTGATCCGCTCCCCGTTCTTCACCGACATCAGGAACGGCATCCCCTACGACGGGAACCTTCTGCGGCCCTGCATGATGGTGGACAGGCCCGACGTCTTCCGCTCCCACGTGCAGAAGCACGCCCCGCGGCCCAGCCATGCCGGAGCGGAGTCACTCGTCGAGGGCCTTGCCGGCGGCCTGGACGAGCGGGCCGGCCGCGTACGCCAGGTCATGGACCGTGTCTGGCACGGCGGGGACTTCGCGAGCTTCTTCACCTTCGACCCTCGCTGGTACAACGCCATCCCGCCCGCCGATGCCCGGGCCGCGGCAGACACCAAGGCGGCCGGCGCGGGTGACGGAAAGCCCGGGGGGAGGATTGAGACGGCTCAACCGGTGGCGTAGTATCCTGCTCATGTATTCATCCATCTCACGGTTCCTCGCCGACTGGGAGCAGGAGGCCGCCGCGACAGTACGGGTCATGAAGGCGGTCACCGACCAGTCGCTCGGCTGCACGGCCGGCCCGGGGGAGCGCAGCCTCGGCACCCTCGCCTGGCACATCGTTCTCACCCTGGGAGAAATGGGCGGCAAGGCGGGTCTCGGCCCGGTGTCCCCGCCGGAGGATTCCCCCGCGCCTTCCACGAGCCGTGACATCGCCGCCGGATACGAGAAGGCGGCGCGCCTGGTTGCAGAGAAAGTCCGCGAGCTGTGGACAGATGCCTCGCTGGAAGACACCCTGGAGATGTACGGCAGCCGGTGGACGCGCGCCGGCGTGCTGGCATCCCTGGTCAAGCACCAGATACACCACAGGGGCCAGATGACGGTGCTCATGCGCAAGGCAGGAATCGCCGTGCCGGGCGTTTACGGCCCGGCACGGGAAGAATGGGCCGCCATGGGCCTGCCCCCCATGAAGTAGCAGTGGCGTCACTCATCGGGCGTCAGCGACGGGCGCACGTCCATTCTCGTGCCGCGGCGGCCGCGGCAGCCCTGGCTCTCCTGGCCTCCTGCGCCACGCGGCCGGTACCTCCACCCGTGCCGGCCCCCGCTCCCCGGCCGCAGCCCTCGGTTCAGAGCTGGGTCGTCTCCCCGGCAGAAGGCTACGAGGACAGCTACGGGTATGTCAGGCTGGAGATCCAGCCTCCCGGTACCCCTGGTCTCCCTGCCCGTGGCCGGCTGGTGGTCCACCTGGGCCGCCAGAGCCTCGCGCATGCAAATACCATCTGGTACAGATTCAGGGTTACCGAGGGCACCGCGGAGCTGCTCGACGTGCCAGGGGTGGAAGGAATCCCCAACGTCAAGGGCCCTGACGGCAACTGGTGGAACGACGTGATTCTCGATCTCCCGGATCCGTTTTCGCGGCCGCTTCGCGTCACCGTCGAGGACTCGCGGACCGGGATAACATACGCGTTCACCGTGAGCGGGAAGTAGGACGCCCGGCGGCCCGCGATGCGGCGGGCAGGCGCACGCGCTGGCGCGCCCGACCGCCCCGTGACGCGGCTCAGCTTCCCGACATTGCGGGCTGCACGCTGAAGATCGGACAGTTTACCGTCGCAACACCCCGCGCAAGCACCATCGAGTCC
>JBEKVA010000530.1:0-2661 GCA_049514475.1 Spirochaetia bacterium | reverse complement strand
TACCAGAGCATGACCGCCGTGGTCCACCGGGCCTGCGTGGGGAGGATGAGCCTCTGCCAGAAGAAATTGTTCCACACCTCCATGAAGGCGAAGATGCAGATCACCGCGACGATGGGCTTGGCATTGGGAAAGATCAGTTTCCTGAGAATGCCCATCTCGGATGCCCCGTCGATCCTGCCTGCTTCCGAGATCTCCCGGGGTATCTCGTCGAAAAAGCCCTTCATCAGGAGAAGCTGGAGGGAGCTTGCGCCGGCCGGCAGCCAGAGCGCCCACCACGTGTCGTACAGGCTGACCTTGATGAGGGGAAGCTCCTGGATCACCAGGTACTTGGGGACGAGGTAGGCGGCTTCCGGAAGGATCAGCGTGGCAAGAAAGAGCATGTAGAACGCCCGCCGGAACGGAAGCCGAAGCCGGGACAGGGCGTACGCGGCCGGCGTGATGACCAGCAGGCGGGACACGACATAGCCGACGTAGACCACCGCGGTGTTGAGAAACATCCGGGGTATCTGGTAGCTCTTCCACGCCTCCGCAAAGCTGTCCCATCGCCATGTGGCGGGCAGGAACGTGGGCGGCACCCGGGCGATTTCACTGGACTCCTTGGCCGCGGAGACGAATACCCAGAAAAACGGGTACAGCATGACGGCAGACAGCACGACGGCGATGATGAGGAACAGCCCGTACGCGATTGCGTAGCCCGGGCTCCTGTAGTCGTGCTCGGAGAGGATGCCGCGCGTGCGTGCCTCCACCTTCAGGCTCCTTTTGCCTTTGCAAGGCCGCTCCGCTTCACGTAGAGATACGACAGACCGAGAAGGGCCAGGAAGAGGAGCGAACCGAGCGCCCCTGCCCTGCCGAACTCGATGTCCTCGAAGGCGTAGTTGAAGGTGAGAAGCATGACCGTGAGGCTCGCGTTGTTCGGACCGCCCGCGGTCATCACGAACGGCTCCTGGAGGACCTGGAAGGTGGCAATAAGCTGGAGGACCAGGAGAAGGTTGATGGTGCCGGAAATGGCAGGCAGGGTCACAGAGCGGACGCGCTGGAGAAAGCCCGCCCCTTCAAGCTCCGCCGCCTCGTAGAGCTCGGCGCTCACCGTTGTGAGGCTGGACATGTAGAGAACCGCAGTCCCGCCGAAGCCGGCCCAGGTGGCCATCAGGCTCAGGGAGGGCAGGACCTGCCGGGATGAAAGCACCCATTGCTGGTGCGGCACCCCGAAGATGCCAATGAACTGGTTGAGGAGCCCGAAATCAGGATTGAAGACCCATCTCCAGATGATGTACAGGGCGATGCCGGGAATCATGTTCGGAATGTAGATGGCCAGGCGGAAGAACCCGCGCCCCCGCCGGATCTCCATGACGGTGATGGCCACGACGATGGGAACGAGAAAACCGATGACGAGGCAGATGCCGACAAACTCGAGCGTGTTGAGGATTGCTTTCGGCAGCCGGGGATCGTGCAGGATATAGGCGATGTTCTTCAGGCCCACCCACTCCTTGTCAAAGCCGGGGACATAGCTTTGAAAAGCGAGGAGGAAGTTCTGCACGATCGGATACCATTGAAAGAGGCCGAACACGAGCAAGGCGGGAACCAGGAACAGGAGCCCCATTCCATATTTCCGGCCATCCCGGCTCCATGGCCGAAGGCCATCCCGGCTCCATGGCCGAAGGCCATCCCGGCTCCATGGCCGAAGGCCATCCTTCTTCCCCGGCGGCTGTTCCATGCGTTCCCCTCCGAAAGGATCCCCCTGTCTTTCGACAGGGGGATCGACATTCGTTCTTACTGATCCTTGGCAGCGTTGAGCGGGTCCAGCACTTCGGCCTGGAACCTCTTGTTCGCATCCTTCATGATGGCAGCGGCATCCGCGTCCTTCTCAGAGAACAGCACCTGCACCACGTTGTTCAGGTACTTTCCATAGACGTCCTGGGCCGCGACCGGCGGCTCGATGTGCGCCGTCCCCGGCAAAGCGGACAGGAAGGCAGGATCTCCCCAGGCCACCGCGGCGTCGGGGTTCTCCACGAGGATCGCCCGTTCTTTCTGCACGTACGGCGCGTTCGGGAGCAGGGGCGAGTACTGGAACTGTGCGCGATACTGCTTGTTGGCCCGCGCATCCTTGATCTGGGCCTGCAGGTCCGCGAGACCCGCGTCGTCCCAGCGCTCGAAGGTGATCCATTTCCATGCCGCGTCCCGGACTTCCTTGCTCTTTGCAAGACCATTGGTCACCAGGAACGAGCCGCCCAGGACTCCGGCTTGTCTGCCCTTGGGGCCGGGTCCCTTCGGCATCAGTGCAAGGCCGATATTTGCGGGGTCCATCTTCAGCGAGTTGATGGCGATAGCGCGGCCGTTGTCCGCGTCCAGCACCATTGCGGCCTGCTTGGAACCAAACACGTTGTAGACATCACCCCACCCGTTTGCCCAGTTGGCGGGAATGGCGTCATACTTCCACCTCAGGTCCTTGAAGAATTGCGCCGCGGCGATCCCCTCCGGTGAATCGAAAACCGCGTAGGTCTTCCCGTCCCTCACCTGCTCAACCTCGCCGCCGGCCATGTAGATGAAGTCCGTGAATCCCCAGCCGCTTTCCGCACCCTTGCCCATTGGCGCGAACCCGGCCACGCCCTGCGCCTTGTCTGTGCACTTCACGAGCGCGTTCGTGAAATCGGCCCAGGTCCA
>JBEKVA010000529.1:0-2662 GCA_049514475.1 Spirochaetia bacterium | reverse complement strand
GTTTTGCCCATACTATATCGTTAATGTAGTGGAGTCAACAACTTTTCGCTTGCAATTTCGACGCGCCGGGGGTACCATGGCGCACGCACGGCCCAGGGGAAAGGGGGAGACGGTCATGAAGCAGATACGCTGCGGTGTCATCGGGCTGGGGTGGTTCGGCGAACATCACGTGGACGCCCTCCAGCAGCTTCCGCTGGTCGAGGTGAAGGCGGTCTGTACGCGCACCTCCTCGCGCCTGAAGGAGATCAAGGACGCCTACCACGTCCCCAAGGCGTACACCGACTACCACGAGATGCTGGCCGACAAGGACATCGACATGGTGAGCATCGTTACACACATCAAGGAGCACTTACAGCCGACCCTTGATGCTTTTGCCGCCGGCAAGCACGTGTTCCTGGAAAAGCCGATGGCCGACAACATCGAAGACTGCGACAAGATCATCGCCGCGGCCGCCAAGGCCGGCACCTGCTTCATGGTGGGGCACATCTGCCGCTTCGACACCGTCTATGCGCTGGCCAAGGAAGAGATCGAGGCGGGGAACCTCGGCACCATCATCTCCATGCACGCGCGGCGGAACCTCGCGAAATGGATCACCCCTTCGCATCTGAAGAAGATCTCGGCCCTCTTCGGAGACGGCGTGCACGACCTGGACCTCATGCTCTGGTACAGCGGCGCAAAGCCGAAGACCGTTTACGCGCAGAGCCTGAATACCCGGCCCGAGCTGCCCAACGACGACCTGGGCTGGGCCATGTTCCGCCTGGACAGCGGCGCCATCGCGGTGATCGAGAACATCTGGTGCCTGCCGGAGAACGCCCCGTATGCCATCGATGCCCGCATGGAGATCGTCGGGACCAAGGGGGCCATCTACATCGACAATTCAGGGGTCGGCTACACGGTGCTGAAAAAGCAAGGTCTCTCCTTCCCGCAGTCCACTTACTGGCCGAAGATCCACGGCCAGCGACGCGGGTTCCTCAAGGAAGAGCTGGATTACTTCACGCGGTGCATTGCCGAGGGGAAAAAGCCCGCGGTCATAACGCCGCAGGAGTCGCGCCTGGTCGTTCACGCAATGAGGACCGCCGAGCGCTCGGCCCGTGAAAACACGGTGATCGCGTTCTAGGAGGATTTCATGCAGTTCGAGCATATAGGCCTCATTACGAATGAAAAAAAAGCGGGGGAGGACTGGGTCGAGGCCACCCGCGTATGGGTCACGAACCCGAAAGAGCACCCCTATCACGTCGAGTGGCTGCGCTATGAGCCTGACAGCCCCGTGACCGGCCCGGTGAGGGAGAAGTCCCACGTGGCCTACATCGTCGAGAATCTCGCCGAGGCCTCCAAGGGCTTGAAGGTGCTCCTGGAGCCCTTCGAGGTGGGTGGGTTCACCCGGGTGGGGTTCTACGAGTACAAGGACGGGACTGTTATCGAGCTCATGGAATACCTCGGTGACAGGTCATCCTGGTTCGGGAAGAAGTAGAGGAGGAACGGCATGAGACTCCCCCCGCTTCCGGTTTCCGAGTACGAAGGCAGGATCGCGCGCCTGCAGGCAGAAATGGCCCGGGCCGGCGTCGACGTGCTCGTCAGCTATTCGAGTGAATCCGAATCCGCTGCCTCCCGCTTCCTTGCCGGTTTCTCCCCCTTCTTCGACTTCAGCAGCATGGTGGTCCCCGTCAAAGGAAAGGCGGCGCTCGTCACCGGCGGCCCGGAGTCATTCGAGTTCGCCTCGCGGTTCGCGCGGGGGGTTGATGTCCGCATCAATCCGCTGCTGGTGGAAAGCTCTCCCCCCGACTGGGTCCCCCAGGTGAACGGTGAAAGCTTTCGGACGCTGATCCCTTCCCTCTGCGGCTCCACGCCCCGCAGGATCGGGGTGGCCGGATGGAACATCTTCCCCCACCCGCTCTTCGAGGACTTGCGCGCCGCGGCACCGGGCGCCGAGATCGTGCCGTCGGACGACCTTCTGCTCCGCGTGCAGTCGATAAAGACCGAGGCCGAGATTCCCTACATCGTTGAAGCCTACAGGATCACCGAGGAGGCCATGAAAGCCGCCCTGAAGGCCGCGAAGCCGGGCAGGAAAGAGTGGGAGCTGGAGGCCGCGGGTCGGCAGAAGATGGTGGCACTCGGGGCCGAGGGCACGCCCTACCCGGTATGGGTCTGCTCGGGCCCCACCACCACGCTGAGCCTGTGCAAATCCACCGACCGCGCCATCCAGAAGAATGAGCTGGTGCAGCTCACCATCGGCGCCAAGTACATGGGCTACTGCGGCAACATGTGCCGGCCATTCGTCATCGGGAAAGCGCCGGCCCCCGCGCGCAAGCTCATGGATGTATGCGTGGAGGCGGTGCACTACTCCCTGAAGGCCATCCGGCCGGGACGCACCGCGCACGACGTGTTCCAGGGCTACTACGACATCCTGGCGCGCAACGGCTACGAGAAGTTCACCCTCTACGGTCCGGCGCATGGCACGGGACACGCGGAGGTGGAGGGGCTGTGGCTGGCGGACAAGGCAGACTTTGCCATCAAGCCGAACATGCTCTTCAACATCGACATCTGGCTCTCCGACGGCACCTACGGCATGCGCTACGAGGACGGGGTCCTCGTCACCGCCGACGGGCTGCGGGAGCTCACCTCCTGGCGGCGCGAGGTGATCGAGTTGTGAGCGGCCCCGCCC
>JBEKVA010000528.1:0-2666 GCA_049514475.1 Spirochaetia bacterium | reverse complement strand
CAGGCGCTGCAGGCTGGTGTCGGTGGTGTACAGCGTGTCCGGAGCGTAGTACCAGCCCAGCTGGATGAACACGTCCCCTTCCCGCAGCACGCAGCCGCTCAGGGCCAGGGCTGAAAGTGAAACGCAGAGCACCGCCAACATTATTGTTTTCTTCATATCGGATCCTCCTCGGTGTATGGCGCGGCGGGCCCTGCCGGGTCCTCGCGCTGCTACTCATGCAACACCTGTCGAGGAGGAAACTGTCACCCTCTGCCGTGAGGGAGGAGTGGTGCCTACTTTTTCACGACGGTGACGGGGTGCATCGCTGCTTTCTGCTCCGGGGTGAGCTGCACGATGGTGTTGGTCACCGTGATGGCCCGGCCGTTTACGCGAGTGTCAGCGCAGGTCAAATCAGGTGCCGCGGACAACGGCGCAGACGGGACACGCGCATCCCTTCGGCCTGATGTACGCGTCGAAGTATTCCTTGCCGTAGTCGTAGGACAGCTCCTCGCCGGGCGCGATGGTCCGCCGCGCGTAGATGAGGATCCTCTTCCCGCGCGTGTAGGCGATGCAGTTCGGGTCACAGGAGTGATTGATGTAGCGGCTGAGATTTTCCCTTCCGGTGCCGTCGACGGTCCACCGGGAGTTCACCTGGAAAAGATAGCGCCCCCCCTTGCGATCGGCGTCCGCGTTGGAAATGAGAGCGCCCGTGTATTCGATGACCAGCTCACCCTTGGAAAAAGTCGTATTCGCGAAGAGCCCGAGGCCGGTGCGTGTCTTGCGTACTATGAACGTGCGCGAGGAATCGGAGGTCTTGCTTCTGCGAGCGGGGAGTCGTGCAGCGGCCATGAGCTGTGCCGGAGGTTCATTTCTTTATGAGGTCTGTCATCTTCGTCAGTTTTCCCGCGCGTGATCGGGAGGCGTTCCCGAACCCGAGAAAGCTGAAGAATGATTTCCGCGGCGCGCCAGGGGCCTGCGCGGCTGTCACGGGCTTTTTCGCCGCGGGTGAAGCGGCACCTTTTGCTTTTGCCTTTTTCGGTTTCGCCGGAGCGAGCAGCGGAGGCCGTTTCCGGGCCGGTTTCTTCGCCTTGGCCGCAGGGGCCGTTCGCTTCACTGCCTTCTTTTTCCCTTCGACGGGCTTCCTGCTTGCAACTTTCATTCCTGACTTCTTGTCGGCGCTCATCCTGCCTCCTCTTTACTGCAAAGAGGATAGCATTTCGATGGAGGGTTGTGAAGTGCAGGGTGTCGCGGGCAAACGCGGCCCGCGGACCGGCACCTGGCGGCACGCGCGGCTTGCTCACGCAAAGCCCGCCTGCGTATATTTCCCTGGTCATGCGCATCACCTCTGCGCTCTCCGTGACAACACTGATGGTCATGATCTCCCTTCCCCTTGCCGCGCAGGCACGGATCGCCGGCTGCGCGGACCCTCTGGCCGTGGTCACCGCCTTCTATGATGATACTGACGCCGGCAAGTACGATGCGGGGGCGAAGCTTCTCGTCGAGGGCGCGAAGGTCGACATGTGGGCAACGGGCGTGAACGGCTACATCATGGCGAAGCGCCACCTGGAGGGACGGAGCGAGATCCGCAGGCACCTCGCAGATGCCCGCGGACTGCGGAGGCACCTTCCCGATTCCCCGGCGGACGGCCCGCGCTACTACGCGGACCGCATCACGGTCGTCGGCAACACGGTGCAGCTCATGCTGGAGCCTGACCGAAAGCGCCCCAACGGAAAGCAGTACAATCCGTTCAGCGTCGAGGCGGTGCTGGACGGGTGTCTCATCGCATCCCTCACCGTCATCGAGCGGGTGACCTGGCTGTAGGGGACGCGGGTGCCGTCCCGCGCGGCGCGCAGGCCGCTACGGGCAGAGCACCAGGCCCTGGGCCCAGAGACAGCCGCCGCATGCCGGCGGGCTGTTGCCGTAGCAGTCTTCCTGGTTGCTGTCCATCATGTCGCAGCTGTTGCAGCGCAGGCAGGGCGGAAAATCGAACTGCTGCACGCGGCGGCGGAAGGCGACATACGATGGGTCATCCCATATGTCCCTGAGACTCCGATCCCCGATGGTGCCGAAAGAGGACTCGCGGATTTCCCGCCGGCGTCCGCCCAGGAACGCGTGGTGCGAATGAAGAAGCGGCAGGCAGGGGCTCACCTGGCCGTCCCACCTGATGCTCATGCTCCCGCCCTCCACGAAGGGACAGGTGTCCTCCAGCAGCGTCGAGGCCCGCCCGTTGGCGTAGCGCAGGCCGCAGTCGGCCAGCAGCTTCGCGATGGTGTGGTCCCAGACGCCGCCGCTGTCCATGCGGCCGATGTCCATCCGCGAAAACACTCCCGGCGACTGGCCGAGGGTCTTCTCGTGCAGGATCTCCCCGCGCATCTCCTCGGTGTGGGGCTGCACGTTACTCACGGAAAATCGCACGGCGCCCAGCCGCTGCCCCAGCGCGATCACCTCCGCCAACTCGGCCTGGTTTCGCCGCATGGCCACGAAGGCTATGCCGAGCGCCGGCCAGGGCACGTCGAGGCGGTACTTCACCTGCCGCAGCATCCTCAAGTTCCCCACTATCCTCTCGAATGCCCGCGACTCTCTCACCTCCTCGAAGCACTCGGGGCTCGCGCCGTCCAGGGACACCCAGAGGGAGTCCAGCTCCATCTCCACCAGCCGCTCCACCGTCGGCTCATCCAGCGCCAGGC
>JBEKVA010000527.1:0-2666 GCA_049514475.1 Spirochaetia bacterium | reverse complement strand
CCCGCCGACGGCTGGCCTTCCTTCTTGCGTCTCTTCAGGTAGTGGGAAAGGATGGCGAGACCCATCGCGATGTTCTCATTGCGCACGATGACGTCGGAGGGGAGCGTGAGCTGTGTCGGGGAGAAGTTCCAGATGGCCTTGATGCCCAGGGACACGATGCGGCCCGCCACGCCCTGCGCCGCCGCCTGCGGGACGCAGATGATGGCAATGCCGACATCGAAGCTGCGCACGACGCGCTGCAGCGATTCCATCGGCAGGATGGTGAAGGCTCCCAGGACGCTTCCCGTCCGGGCCGGGTCGCTGTCGAAGATCGCCACCAGGCGCAGCCCATACTGCGCCAGGCCCGGGTACTGGCTGAGGGCGGAGCCCAGCCGTCCCGCCCCGATGAGGATTGCCGTGTTCTCGTAGTTGATGCCGAGGAACTCCTCGATGGCCTTCTTCAGGCCAAGGATGGAGTAGCCCGCCTTGGGCTTGCCCTTGTAGCCGATGAGGGAGACATCCTTGCGTACCTGGGTGTCGTCGATGCGGAAGAATTGCGCGAGGTGCCGGGAGGACACGTAGGACTCTCCCCTGACCTGCATCTCGGCGAGGATCTGGTGATAGAGAGGGATGCGGCGAAGAGTCTGCTCGGGAATCGGATGCTCGATCGCTTCGAGGAGTTCTCTCTCTTCCACCGCGGCAGGCTCTACTTCCCGGTGTTGTTGCGCAGCTGATCCTGCAGGGCCATGCTCTCTTTCACCGTTTTGATGTTGTCTATCGCCGGCTGGTACTTGGGGTTGACTTGCAGAACCTGCTCCCAGAGGGTGATTGCCTTTTCGTAGTTGCCCTTGGCGTATTCCTCCACCCCCTGCAGGTACAGCGCATCGGTGTTCGCGGCGCGGGCGGCCCGCCCGGAGTCGCCGAGATTGAACCGCGCCTGCACGCTGAACTTGTCGAGCGGGTTCAGCTGCCCGCTGAGGTCCAGGTTGTAGTTGACGATGATGTCCATGAGCCCTATGTCCAGGGCGCTTCCAATGCTTATCCGGGGGTTGTCCGACTTCAGGAGCACCCCTCCCTGCACGGAAAGGAAATCGGTCACGTTGACGCTCGTGCCCACGGCCACGCTCACCGCCTCGGCAGGCACCTGCACGGTGGTGCCGGGAACGTACTGGAAGGGGAACGTGAAGGGGATATTGCAGTCCACCGCCAGGGTCCAGGGGCGCAGCGGCGACCAGGCAATGCCGGTGGTCACCATCTGGGGCAGGGTCTCGTCGGTGAGCGTCGAGACGCCGAGGTTCTTCACGACGGCGCCCGCGGAGAAGTTTCGCGTCTGGGAGGAGTAGAACTTCAATAAATTGAAGCTCGTCTGCATGCCGAAGTCACCCATGACCGCGAGGGCAGACTGGTTGGCGGCAAAGACCGCCGGGATGCTCCGGTAGGCCACCTTGAGATTGGCCCCCACTGCCAGGCCGCTGAAGTAATAGCTGGACAGGAAGTTGTAGGCGAAATTAACGGTACCCACCGACTCGCTGATGTAGTCCTTCGCTCCCTGGGCACCCCATTCGTTGTAGGCGGTGAATGGCACGTAGAGGAACTTGCCGGCGAAGCCCATGCCGAAGTCGTTGAAGCGGACGGTGTAGACCACCCCTTCCATGTTGGAGTCCGCAATCCAGTTGTGGTGATAGAAGGCCAGCTCGGAGCTCTTCAGCAGGGCGCTGGCAGCTGGATTGTACTCGATGTAGCCGGCGTCGGCGCCCACCGCGGTGTACGCGGTGCCCATCCCTTCCGCTATGCCGCCCATGGGAATCAGGAGGGTGGGGAAGGACGTCAGGCCCGTGTTCGGGTCCCTGAAGGCCGACAGCAGGTCGGTTACCCCACCGTAGAAATTCTCTCCAAGAGCCATTACAGTGACACAGTTCAGCAAGAGGAGAGTCAAAATTGTGAATGCCCTCACGGCTTTCATATCTGCCTTCAAGTATACATCGGCGATATGTATTAATCCATAGAGGGAAGGCTTTCCTGGTGATGACCTGCGGTAGAATTTCGCCGATAATAGATGATGTGGGGTTCTGTGCCGTCGCATAGCCTGAATGCCCGAGCACTCATCGTTTGCCTGGGGCTGACGTTCACATTCTCAGCTCCCCTTTTCGGGGGAGGGTCGGCGGAGTCTCCCCTGGCGCCGGCGGAACAGCTGATCGAGGCGCAGGACTACAGCGGGGCCCTGCTCCTGCTCACCCAGCTCCAGCGCCAGAGCCCCGATCTCTCGGAGGAAACCTCCCGCCTGATATCCCAGGTGATCATCGTCCGCGGCAAGGCCTACAACGAGGTCTTGGCTGAGCTGCTCCGCGCCATGTTCGTGGAAGAGGATGACGATAAGTCGGTGAAGCTGATCGCGCAGCTGCAGAAGATCGACCCGACACGGGCAGCCGCCGAGGTGGCCTTCGGTACCGATTTCATCCACCTCCTGCGGCTCATGAACGATGCCTCTTCCCGTCTTGCTGCCGGGCGAATCGTTGATGCCCTCTCGCTGTACCTGCTGCCCATTGCCGACCCAGCGAAGGCCGGTTTCGATATGCAAAAGCCCCACTTTGAATCCGCGGGATACGGCCCGATCGTCACCTCCAGCGTTGATGAGGCGGTTGCCCAGCTGCTTGACGCGGGGAGGCAGCAGGTGAAAAGCTCGCGGG
>JBEKVA010000526.1:0-2678 GCA_049514475.1 Spirochaetia bacterium | reverse complement strand
CTGAAGACGGAAAAACCTATCCCGCGTGCAAGGTGGATAGGTTTGGAGGCAGATGAATGCCTGTGAACCCCTTGGCTTCAGAGAAGCTCCTTACCGCAGGTATCAACGTGAATATTATCACGAAATCGTAAATTGTCAAGTCGCGTATCAATTCACGAAACACATCAACTTGCGACCAGGACTACGGCTACGACGGCAAGGGCTTCAGGCGCTGAGCCTCCACAGGGCCCATCGATGAAATGTGTGTTAACGAACACTCATCCAAATTTTATTTGACAGCTCAGGTGGGCTGGTTTACTATGGTGCTCCATTTCGACTGATAGTGGTCAGTTTCTGTTCTATTTCTCACATGGTCGTTGACCATCTGACTCTTCATCAAGGAGGAAGAAAATGGCGAGAAAGAGCAACTGGCTGAGGGGCGGACTGGTAATCCTGTTCTGCCTCGCGGTCACCCTGGGCGCCTTTGCAAGCGGCGGCGGGGAAGCGAGCGGCGGCAAGGGTTTCGTGGTGGGTCTGAGCAACGGGCCGTTCACCCACAGCTGGCGCGTGCAAATGATCGAGAGCCTTCACCAGCAGTCTGAGGCCTACATCGCGCGGGGATGGATGAGCAAGCTCATCGTGCAGAACGCCGGTGAGGACGTGAACACCCAGATTGCCCAGATCAGGAACCTGATCGCGAGCAAGGTGAACCTGATCCTCATCAACCCGAACTCCGCGACGGCCCTGGTCCCCGTGATCAAGGAAGCGCAGGACGCGGGCATCCTCTGCATCATCTACGACCAGGGCGTCACCAACCCGCCCTGCCTCAACGTGCACATGCATCAGGCCTGGTGGATGGGCCCCATCGTCGACTGGCTGGCGAAGCAGCTCGACGGCAAGGGCAACATCGTCTACATCAGCGGCATTGCCGACCAGCCGGGCAACATCGAACGCGACCAGGCGGCCATGGATGAGCTGAAGAAGTTCCCCGGCCTCAAGCTTCTGGCCACCGCCAACGGCAACTGGGACCAGGCTGCCGCGCAGCAGAAGATGACCGACCTCCTCGGCTCCTTCCCCAACATCGACGGCGTGCTGACCCAGGACGGGATGTCGCTGGGCATCCTGCGGGCCTTCGACGCGTCGGGCCGCAAGATCCCGTTCGTCACGGGAGAGACCCAGGTCGCCTTCATCAAGGAATGGAAGAAGAGGAAAGACGCCTCCGGCTTCTCCACCTTCGGCGTGGAGAACTCCCCGGGCGCGGTCTGCACGAGCCTTGGCATCGGCCTGCGCCTGCTCCAGGGCAAAAAGCTGAAGGCCAGCTCGTTCGTTGCCCCGAACGAGATCTGGACAAAGCCGTTCCTGTTCGTGGACAACGGCAATATCGACGCGACCTACGCCAAGTACAAGGACACCCTCGATTCCTTCTACGTGAATACCTGGTACTCGGAGGACGCCATCGACGCCCTGTTCCAGTAAATGACCTCGTAGCATCATACGGGAGGGATGGCGGCACACCGCCGCCATCCTCCCGTTTTCCCTGCGGCGCGCGGCCGCAATCGCGCGGGCGGACCTTCGCCGGTCGAGCGCGGTGCGGCAATTCACGACGGAAGGCCTACGCATGACGGTTCTCGAGGCAAAACACATACGAAAGTCCTTCGTGGGAGTGAGGGCGCTCAGCGACGCAAACTTCCTGCTGCAGGAGGGGGAGATCTGCGGGCTGGTCGGTGCCAACGGCTCGGGCAAGACCACCTTTGCCAGGATCGTGAGCGGTCTTCTCGCACCGGACAGCGGCGAACTGCTGCTCTACGGAAAGAAGGTGAACTTCAGGAGCCGCCTTGAGGCGGAAGGGTCCCGCATGGCCATGGTGCACCAGAACCTGAGCCTGGTGCCCGAGATGACTATCTGGGAGAACATCGCCCTGGGCCGCGAGCAGACCAGCGGCGGCTTCCTGGACAACCGCAGCGCCGTCGCGCAGGCGGAGAAGATCATCGAGACGCTGGGCATCAGCCTGTCGGTGCACGAGCGGGTGGCCTCCATCTCCCCCGATGAAAAGCAGCTCGTGGAGATCGCCAAGGCACTGGCCAAGGATCCCCGCATACTCCTTCTCGACGAGCCCACCGCCGCGCTGGACTTCCGCCAGGTGGAGGCACTGTTCTCCACCATCCGCGCGCTGAAAAGCCGCGGGGTCGCCATCGTCTTCATCTCCCACAGGATGTGGGAGGTGGCGAAGATCTGCGACCGGCTTGTGGCATTCAGGAACGGGGAGACCGTCGGCGGGCTGGACTTCTCCGTGCAGGCGCGCGATGAGAACCTGATCGTACCCCTGATAACCGGCCAGGCGGCGCGCGGGCGCGTGCGGCAGAACCGGCTGCAGCGGGAGGAGGAGATCGCCGCCTTCGCCGCGCGCGGCACGGCGCTGGAAATGCAGGGCGTCTCACTTCCCGATGGGAGCCTGAAGAACATCACCCTCAGCCTTCGTAGAGGCGATGTCCTGGGCCTGGGCGGGCTGCAGGGGCAGGGGCAGGAGGAGATCCTCATGATCCTTGCCGGCTACCGCCGCGGGTACACGGGGCGTATCCTCGTCGAGGGAAAGCCGCTTTCCCTGCGGCACACGCGCAAGGCCATCAGGCGCGGCATTGCCCTGATCCCCGGAGACCGCCAGAAGGAGGGGCTCTTTCTCGAGCACACGGTGCTCTCCA
>JBEKVA010000525.1:0-2679 GCA_049514475.1 Spirochaetia bacterium | reverse complement strand
CGGGGAGGGAGATGCGCAGCGGTCCCTCGACCCCGGAGGACGCTGCGCGCAGCCGTGCCAGGGCATCGATGTTGCCCCCGGTCCCGATGAGACCCTTGGCCTTTGCCGCGCGCAGCCTTTCCGGGATCCGCATAGTGGCCACGTACTCCTGCACCAGCCGGGCGAACCCCGACGGCTCGCTGCCGGCGTGCGCAAAAAGCTCAAGCAGCCGCACCGCGCCCATGGCGTGGGTCTCGCTCCAGCGCACCCTCTCCGCGTCCGCCAGTGCCGTCTCCACGCTGCCGCCGCCCAGCTCGACCAGCACCCAGGGTTCCGTCCCCAAGGCCATGCGCCGGCGCACCGCCGCGTGCACCAGACGGATTTCCTCGGAGCCTGAAATGACCTCCAGCCGTATTCCGACCTGATCGCGGACGCGGCGCAGGAACTCGCGGCGGTTGTTGCTCTCCCGCACCGCGCTGGTTGCCACCGCCCGGTAGCGCGTGATGGCAAGATCATTCATCCGCAGGGCGATCTGCGCCAAGCCATCCACCGCGGCAGCGGCGGCGCCCGGGTCTATCCTTCCGACCGTGAACACCCCGTGACCGAAGCGGATGGGGTAGCGCTCTTCCGCTATGACGCGGAACAGCTCCTGGTCCTGGAACTCGACCGCGAAAAAGCGGATGGCATTTGTGCCAACGTCAACGGCCGCGACGCGCAGAGGGGAGAACTCTATTGCTGTTCCTCCTGGCGGTGATGCTTGATCACCCTGCCCTCGGTCATATAGATCACGTCTTCCCCGATATTGGTGGAGAGGTCCGCGATACGCTCGAGATTGGCGGCGACCTTCAGGATCGAAAGACTCTGCGGAATGTATGCGGGCTCCAGCGTCATGGAGGTGCTCAGCCGGTCGAGGATCTCGTTCGCCAGTGAATCCACCGTGGTATCCGTCTCGCAGACGTGCTGTCCCAGCTTCGCGTCCTCGTCGATGAAGGCCCGGATGGCACAATCCACCATTGTGATCGTCTCCTCGTACATGTGCAACAGCCCTTCATCGGGCACGGGCGGAGACCCCGAAAGGTGATCCCGCACGGCCTCCGCAATGTTCACTGCGTGGTCCCCGATGCGCTCCAGGTCGTTGGTGATCCGCAATATCATCAGCATGGTCCGCAGGTCGCGGGCCATCGGTTGATGCTGGGCGATGAGGGAGGTGCATTCCTCTTCCAGGTCCATCTCGAAGGTGTTCGCCTTCGGCTCGTCCTCGTCGATGATCCCCTTCAGCGTATCCGGCTCACGCGCAACGAGGGCTTTCTTGCTCTTTTCGATCATGTCCTCGACGAATCGAGCGTAGGCGACCAGTCGCGCTTTCAGTGCATCCAGCTGGGGTATGGGCATAGCCTCTCCTATCCGAACTTCCCTGAGAGGTATTCTTCCGTTCGCTTGTCCTTCGGAACGGTTAAGACCTTGTTCGTCGGCCCGAACTCCACCAGCTCCCCGAGGTGGATGAAAGCCGTGTAATCAGAGATGCGCGCGGCCTGGGGAATGTTGTGGGTCACCTGCACGATGGTGACGATCCCCTTCAGGGAAACGGTGAGCTCCTCGATGGCGGCGGTGGCCTTGGGGTCCAGCGCAGAGGTGGGCTCATCGAGCAGGATGATCTCGGGCTTCATGGCCAGCGCGCGCGCAATGCACAGCCGCTGCTGCTGGCCGCCGGAGAGGAACGTCCCGCGGCGGTACAGCGAGTCTTTCACCTCGTCCCAGAGGGTGACCCGGCGCAGCGTCTCCTCCACGATCTGGTCCCGGTCCGCCCGTGCCATGCGCGCGCCGTTCAAATTGTAGCCGGCCACCACGTTGTCGTAGATGCTCATGGTGGGAAACGGGTTGGGTCTCTGAAACACCATGCCGATGCGGCGGCGCAGCAGGATGGGATTCAGCTGGTAGACGTCCTCGCCGTCCAGCAGCACCGCGCCCTTCACCTGCGCGTTGACGGCCAGCTCGTGCATCCGGTTGATGCACCGCATGAAGGTGGTCTTCCCGCACCCCGAGGGCCCCATGATGGCGGTGATTCTCCCCTCCGGCACGGCAAGGCTGATCCCCTTCACCACGTCCTTGCCGTCGAAACCCGCGGTGAGACCACGGGTTTCCAGGATCGTTTTTTCCTGGCTCAGAACTGGATCTTCCATCTCGATGTTACCAGCTTTGTCACGATATTGAGCACCAGAACCATGACCAGGAGCACGAAGGCGGCCCCCCAGGCGAGATCATGCCAGTCCGAGTACGGGCTGGTGGCGTAGTTGAAAATTGTCTGGGGAAGGGAGCCCATGGGCTTGAGTATGTTCACCTCCATGTAGGGGCTTCCAAACGATGTGAACAGCAGCGGCGCCGTCTCCCCCGCTCCGCGGGCAACGGCAAGCAGAGCGCCGGTGACGATGCCGCTCAGCCCCGCCGGGAGAATCACTTTCATGATGGTGCGCGGGTAGGAGACGCCGAGAGCGAGGGCCGCCTCCCGCAGGCTGTTGGGTATCAGGAGCAGGGTCTCTTCGGTTGCAAGTGTGATGACGGGCAGCATGATCATCGAAAGGGCGATGCCCCCCGAGAGCGCCGAGAAGTGGCCCATGGGTTTCACCACCCAGATATAGGCCACCAGGCCAATTGCGATGGAAGGGATTCCCATCAGGGTCTCGATGGAAAGCCGTGCAAGGG
>JBEKVA010000524.1:0-2687 GCA_049514475.1 Spirochaetia bacterium | reverse complement strand
GTCCATCTTGGCTTCGCCATCGTGGACTTCGCCAATCTTATGCGTCCTGCCGGTGTAGTACAAGATACGTTCTGTCGTCGTTGTCTTACCGGCGTCAATATGGGCCATGATCCCAATATTGCGTATCGACGACAGGGGGAAGCGCGATTCCATAATGTAACGCCGCTATCCGCTCTACCAGCGGTAGTGCGCAAAAGCCTTGTTCGCCTCCGCCATCTTATGGGTATCTTCCTTCTTCTTGATTGCAGACCCCGTATTATTGAAAGCGTCAATGAGCTCGGCAGCGAGTTTCTCAGCCATGGACCGTCCGTGACGGCCGCGGGAATAACTGATGATCCAGCGCATGGCCAGGGCGTCCCGGCGCTCTTCGCGGATCTCCACGGGGACCTGGAGGGTCGCACCGCCCACGCGGCGGGACTTGACCTCGACCACTGGCTTCACGTTCTCCAGGGCTTTCTGGAAGACCTCCACGGGGTCCTTGCCGGAAACCTTCGCCGCGATGATGTCAAGCGCCTTGTACATGCTGCCGTACGAAACGCTCTTCTTTCCCTGCTCCATCATGCGTGCCACAAACTTCCCGATGACGGGGTTTTTGTGCTTGGGGTCAAGGATGACCCTCTTCTTTCGAATCAGTTGCCCACGCGGCATCGTTGTTCCTTTTCTCTCTTACGCTTTCGGCCGCTTCGTGCCGTACTTGGACCTTGCCTTCTTGCGATCCTCGACGCCCAGGGTATCCTTGGCGCCGCGGACTATGTGGTAGCGCACGCCAGGAAGGTCCTTCACCCTGCCGCCGCGGATGAGCACCACCGAGTGCTCCTGCAGATTATGTCCAATACCGGGGATGTAGGCCGTGACATCGATTCCGTTGGTGAGCCTGACGCGCGCGACCTTGCGGAGCGCCGAGTTCGGCTTCTTCGGCGTGACAGTCATGACGCGCGTGCAGACTCCCCGCTTCTGGGGACAGTTCTGCAGCGCGGGCGCTTTCGTCTTCTTGTTGATGGCCTTGCGGCCCAACCTCACCAGCTGGTTGATCGTCGGCATAAACCGTTTCTGCTCCCTTGCGGCCACGGTAATCCGTGGCATTCTGGCGGCCACGGCTTTCACGGTACTCCGTGAAGTCTCGTGGCGATTCGCGGCCACGGAAATCCGTGGCATTCGCGCGGGCATTTTCTGTCGAAGGATAACATCCGTCAGGCGGTGCATTTCCTTGACACATGCTCGCATTTCCCGCTGTTCTTATCGCGTATTAGGAAAAAGTCACGCGGATATGAACGATACTCTTCCGCAAAAAAAAAGTCAACCCCTTTTCTGTCGTTTCCGGGGCTCTTCTGAGGCAATAAAAGCCATGTGTTCCGCTGGCTTTACGCCGAATGTTTCGTCCGGCGCCCCGCGCTCCGCCCATACGGGGCTGCCGCGGGTCCCCTCCCTGAACAAGCAGAGTATAGCAAGTCCTCTTCGTCGTGTCTATACACCGCAGTACGTTTCCATTGAAAAAGGCCCCTTTCGGGGCCCTTTGGGATACTATCGCAAGTCTTCCTTATATCAATCTGCTGCCAGGACGCTCTCGGCAGAGGGCAGCTGGGCTTTCTCTGCTTCCAGCATGGCCTTCAGCTCGCGCTCCTTGCGCTTTTCCTCGATGATCCTGTTGATCGAGATGTCGAGGTCTTCCATGTTCTCATCGTAGAGCTTGATCTCGCGGTACTTCTTCATGCCGGTGCCGGCGGGGATCAGGTGCCCGATGATCACGTTCTCCTTCAGGCCGCGCAGGTGATCCACGCTCCCCGAGATGGAGGCGTTTGTGAGCACCCTGGTGGTCTCCTGGAAGGAGGCCGCCGACAGCCAGGAGTCGATGTTCAGCGACACGCGGGTGATGCCCAGGAGGATGGGCCGCGCAATCGAAGGCTGGCCGCCTTCGCGCAGCGTCTTCCTGTTCTCGTCGTGGAACTTGAACCGGTCCACCTGCTGACCGTAGATGAACGGGGTGTCCCCGACGTCCACGATCTCCACCTTCTTCATCATCTGGCGGATGATCACGCCAATGTGCTTGTCGTTGATGCGCACCCCCTGCAGCCGGTAGACCTCCTGGATCTCGTTCAGCAGGTAGCTGTGCAGCTCCGTTTCGCCCAGGATCTGCAGGATGTCGTGCGGGTCCTTCGGGCCGTCGCAGAGCATGTCCCCCGCGCTGACCTCGTCGGCCTCGCGGACCAGCAGGTGCTTGCCCATGGGCACCAGGTGCTTGAACTCGCGCTCGAAGGGGTCCGTCACCACGATGACGCGCTTGCCCTTCACGATGCCCTTGAAGGACACCCGTCCGCCCACCTTGGCCAGCACCGAGGGGTTCTTCGGCTTGCGCGCCTCGAACAGCTCCCCGACGCGCGGCAGACCGCCCGTGATGTCGCTTGTCTTCACGCTTTCACGCAGCAGCTTGGCGATGATGCGCCCCGCCTTGACCTTCTCACCCTCGTCGATGTTCAGGTAGGCGCTGCCGGGCAGGAAGTAGGTGGCAAGCTCTTCGCCCTTGTCGTTCTCGATGGTGATCCGCGGCTGCAGGGTCTCCAGGGAGTACTCGGTGATCTTCTTCTCGATCTTGCCGGTGTCCTCGTTGACCTCTTCCTTCAGCGTGGTGCCCAGGACGATGTCGTGGAACTTGAACCGGTCCACCTGCTGACCGTAGATGAACGGGGTGT
>JBEKVA010000523.1:0-4233 GCA_049514475.1 Spirochaetia bacterium | reverse complement strand
TGATGCCGCTGCTCTCAGCGCCTCCGTGGCAGCGACCCCTGGGGCCATTGGAATCTGCGCCTGGGTGGATGCAGCCTCGGACCCCGAGGTGATATTGAAGATCGAGCGGCGCGTCGTGAGCAGGAACCTCACGCTCTCCTATTTCACCGAAGAGCCCCGGCGCGCGGGAAAGGTGGGAGGGGTCTCCACGATCATCCTGAACACCGTTCTCATGATTCTTTTGACGCTGCTGGTCACGACCCCGATCGGCGTCGGCGCGGCGGTGTATCTCACGGAATACACCCGGCGGGGGCGGCTCGTGGCCATCCTGCGCTTCGGCACGGAGACGCTGGCGGGAATCCCCTCGATCATCTTCGGCCTCTTCGGGTTCATCGTGTTCGTCACGATTCTGCGGCTCGGGATCGGGTTGCTCTCGGGCACGCTCACCATCACCATCATGCTGCTCCCGACGATCATCCGCACCTCGGAGGAGGCCATCAAAAGCGTTCCCCTCTCCCTGCGCGAAGGGAGCCTTGCCCTTGGGGCAACGAAGTGGCAGACAACGGTGCGGGTGGTGGTTCCCGCGGCGATCCCCGGCATCCTGACGGGCGTGATTCTCGCGGTGGGCAGGGGCGTGGGGGAGACGGCGGCCCTGCTCTTCACCATGGGGACAGACTACCGGCTCGTGGAGGGGCTGCGATCGTCAGCACGCGTGCTTTCCGTCCACCTTTTCTACCTCCTGAAGGAGGGCATCTCCTTCGACAAGGCGTTCGCCACGGGGACGATCCTCGTCATCATCGTGCTCATCGTCAACCTCGTCACCACCCGTCTCATCGGGCGGATGAATCTCATGCGCTCGGAAGGCACACGCAATGGAACATCGAAGTAAGCTGAGGACCGAGAACCTCTCCCTCTCCTACGGGGACGCGCGGGCCCTCATCGGGGTGAATGTCGACATCCCGTGCCACCAGGTCACCGCCCTGATCGGACCCTCCGGCTGCGGCAAGACGAGCTTTCTGAAGACGATCAACAGGATGAACGACCTGGTGGCCGGGGTCACCATCGAAGGACGCGTCTATTACGACGGGGCCGACGTCTACGCGGAGTGCGACGTGATCGAGCTCCGCAAGAGGATCGGCATGGTGTTCCAGAAGCCGAACCCGTTTCCCATGACGGTCTTCGACAATGTCGCCTATGGCCCGCGAGTGCACGGCACGCACAGGAAGGCCGAGCTGGGGAGGATCGTGGAGGAGAGCCTTCAGAGGGCGGCGCTGTGGGACGAGGTCAAGGACCGCCTGCACAAGCCGGCCCTCGGCTTGTCCGGCGGACAGCAGCAGCGGCTGTGCATTGCGCGGCTCCTCGCCGTGGAGCCCGATGTCATCCTGATGGATGAGCCCAGCTCCGCCCTGGACCCGGTGTCCACGATGAAGATCGAGGACCTGATCGACGGGCTGAAAAAGAACTACACCATCGTCATTGTCACCCACAATCTCCAGCAGGCGAGCCGCATCTCGGAGCTCACCGCCTTTTTCCTGAACGGAGAGGTGGTGGAGATGGGAAGGACAGAGGAGATATTCTTCAGTCCCCGGGACAAGAGAACAGAGGAATACATCAGCGGGAGATTCGGATGAGCGTACTTCGGTGTGTACCCCGGGCTAATGACGGCCGATGCTCAATGTATGGATGCAAACTCGAAGATCATGGTCGACCCCGTTCATGGAATCGAGTTCAGGGCCCAGCCGCGGCGGGAGGGCCGGGGCTGGCGCGCCCAGTGGCGGCCGGCCCGCGCCCTGCGGGATTTCCCGACGTTCACCTATATTTCCCGCGATGAGCTTTTTGGATCCGAGGAGGAAGCGATCGATTTCGTCCGCCTGAACGCGGCGTCGATCGTCAGCCGCAGGATCTGAACGGCGGCGGGGAACAATTACCGCACTCTTAACGCGAAATTAATCCATTGCTCACACTTCCGACGGACCCTCGCCGCGGGAGGGAGCCATGCAGCGACGGGTGACCTGGGAGTCGATCTCTGAAAGGGACTGGAACCCGGCCGTGCGCAGGCGCATGGGCCTGCGGGGACAGAGACTGGCCATCGTACGCGTCAGGCCGGGGACCGCGCGTTACCGGAGCGTGCTGCGCCTGCGCTACCAGGGGTTCGTGGAAAGCGGCTTCGTGGATCAGCGGGTGTCGGATGAGTCGGTGATGCAGCTCCCCCGCGACCCTGATTCCATCATCATCGGGATGTTCCGCGGGGAAAAAATCCTGGCCACCGTGACGCTGAACACGATCACCGAGCGCTTTCCCGGCATGGCAATGGAGCTGGAAAAGAATGTCCGTCTGCGCCATGCCCACTTCCGCAGCCCCCACGTGATGGAAATCACAAAGCTCGTAGTCGCCCCGGACGTCCGGGGCAAACGCTTCGTGCTGGCCCTCCTCTACGTGTCCACCCTGGTGGCGCGGCTCCTGGACAAGCGCCATCTCTGGCAGGTGTCCCGCGACGTTCCCTCCGACATCAGCTGGCGCGTGGGCCTCGGCTTCGACTATTCCGTCGGAGAGCCCTTCATAGACGGCAGCCTCAACGGCATGGCCTCCCGCATCGGGTATCTCTATCTTCCCGAGGCGCCGAGCAATCCGCGGGTGCCGCGCTTCATCCGGGGGATGTATGCCGAGGTCCTTTCCCAGGGCCTCGCGGAGCACCGGTGCTCCGCTTCCTGAAGCGGCGCTATCGCCTGCAGGCGCTGGGAGATGAGCGCGCGCGGAACCTGAAGCCGCCCTTCATCGTGGTTGCCAATCACGTGAACTTCTGGGACCCCTTCTGGATCAACGCATTCATCCGGACCCCGATCCAGTTCGTCGCCTCGGACAACCTGTTTCGGACCAGACTCCTCGGCCTGGCAATGCGGCTGCTGGGCTCCATTCCGAAGACGAAGCTCATGAACGATGCGCAGACAGTCGGTCACGTCCTTCGCGTGCTGAACGCGGGAGGCGTGGTCGGCATCTTCCCCGAGGGCACCCGAAGCTATGACGGGCGCAGCGAGCCGGTTCAGTTCGCGGTGGCCCGGCTCATCCGAAAGATGAAGCTGCCGGTGGTCTCCGCGCAGATCCGCGGCGGGTACCTGGCACGCCCCCGCTGGGCCCGCGCCGTGCGGCGGGGACGGGTAAGCCTGCGCTATCGGCTGCTCTTCAGCGGCCAGGACCTTGCCGCCCGCAGCGTGGAGGAGGTCTATCGGTCCCTCTCCGAAGAGATCTCTTTCGATGAGATGGCCGCCCAGTGAGCGGCTGCTGTTCGTCTGTCCGCAATGCCATTCCGTGGCAACGCTCGTCTCCCGCGTCGGGCGCTTCTGGTGCACGCGGTGCGGCTACGCGGTGCGCGTGAACGACAGGGGATTCCTCATACGCGATGCGGGACCGCTGTACTTCGACGATCCGGCTGATTGGAATGCGTGGCAGCTTTCGGTCTTTCATAATTTCCTGCATGACGGCAGGCGCGCGGGGGAACACCTGCTGCAGGAGAGCACCGCCGTCCTTTTGCGCGGCTACCGCTTTCGGCGGCTGCGCCGGCTCTGCCGCGGGTCTTTGAAGCTTTTTCCGGATCGACTGGAGCTGTCTGCCCCCGCGGGGCGGGGGACATCCTTTTCCCTTTCCCTCATGCGGGGCGCGAACGTGCAGAACGGAGAAAAGCTCGAGTTCTATTACACGGGTGCGCTCTTCCGTGTGGATTTCCCCAACCCCCGCGCCTCATCCTACATGTGGTTGAAAGGGATCGAGCTGGCGCGCGAAGATGAGGCCTCAAGCCCGCAGAGGGCGGCCTCTCTCTGATCCCCTGAGCGAACCGGGGGGCCCCGACGGCGGCTCTCGTGTCCGCCGTCGATGGTGCTATTTCTTTCCCGCCAGAGCGCTCAGCGCCTTCTTGTCATCCGAGGTCATGAGGATGCAGCTCGCCGTCTTGCCGGTGAATGCCGTTGCCCAGGACGAGTGGATATTGATACCCGCTTCAGCAAGCTTCTTCGTCACCTTCTGCAGGCGCCCCGGCTTGTTGGGCATCTCCACGCAGAGTGCGTCCTGTTCCTTTATCTCCACGCCCAGGGGAGCGAGGGTCTTTTTCGCCTTGGCCGCGTTCTTCACCGCGATGGAGAAGAGGGCATTCGCGCCGGTATCCGACGCGCTGAATGCCTGCACGCTGATCTTTGCCGCGGCAAGGAGCTCAGCCGCGGCGGCCAGCTGGCCCACCTTGTTGGGAAGCGTGAAGCTGATGAG
>JBEKVA010000522.1:0-2733 GCA_049514475.1 Spirochaetia bacterium | reverse complement strand
CCTGACAACGTCTCCCTTCTTGTCATGGCGGAAGGAGCATGGAAGGATGCCGCCTTCGTGCGGGTGGGTGTCGATACGCCGGTCATGGGAAACACCGCCCAGAATCCGGAGCTCACCGTGGGGACACGAGTGAAAATCGAGAGGCTGAGCGTGGGACTGGAGATCACCTCCCGATTTTCCGGGCTGCCCTTCTTCCTGGCGGGCACGGAGCTCGACCTGAATGACACCTTCACCCTGGAGATCGAGGGGTACTACGGAGAGAGAAACACCATGCGGGAGCTCAGGGAATACCCCCGGGGGCCCGGCGCTACGTGTTTCCTGAGAGCCAAGTTTTCCTGAGCCCGTCCGTTCTTTGAGTATTATTCCGCGCGGGGGCGGCCACCCGCCGAGCTGTACGATGGGTACTGGCCGTACCGTACTTGAATTATTTCAAGGCCGGCTGCTATGCTCAGGCCCGGCAAGGGTCTGCCGAAGTAATCTATCGCCAACTGAAGGTACTCCAATGAATGCACTTCCGCGACGCAAAGACGGCTATGAATGGACGGCACTGTCGGTGACAACGGTGGGAGCTCTCCTCGCATCGATTCAAGGCTCAGCCCTCACCATCGCGCTGCCAGAAATCCTCACCGGGCTGAACGCAAATTTCCTGACCATCATGTGGGTCCTTCTCGCCTACCTTCTCATCACGACCGCCCTGGTCCCCGTGATCGGCAGGCTGGCCGACATGTTCGGCCGCAAGAACCTCTACAACGCGGGCTTTGCCATCTTCACCCTCGGCTCCCTGCTGGCAGGGCTCTCCCATCCGCAGTTCCATGCGTGGGACATGGTGGCATCGAGGGTCATCCAGGGCATTGGAGGCGCGCTGCTTTTCACCAACAGCACCGCCATCGTTGCCGATGCCTTCGATCACGGGAGGATCGGGCTGGGCCTCGGGGTGAACCAGATCGCCGCGGCGGCAGGGTTCCTCCTCGGGCCCGTGGTTGGAGGCCTCCTTACCGCGATTTCCTGGCGGTGGGTCTACCTGGTCAACGTCCCGCTGGGTGTCTTCGGCACCGTCTGGGGAATGCTGCGCCTGAGAGAGCCGCTCACCCCTGCCCCTTCACAGACCTTCGACTGGCCGGGTAGCCTCACCTTCACATTCGGCCTCGGGGCCCTGCTGCTCGCCCTCTCGCTGCTCGCCTTTCCCCTGCTGCCCCTTTCAATTGTCTATGTCGTCCTGGGCTGCGGCGCGGCCGCCCTCATTGCCTTCTTTGCGGTGGAAGTCAGGGCGGCCCAGCCGATGCTCGATCTGAAGCTCTTTCGCCACAGGCTCTTTTCCTTTGCCTCCCTGGCAAACGCGCTCAACGGGCTTGCCCGCGGAGCAGTTCTTTTCGTGCTGATCTTCTTTCTGCAGGGGCCGTACGGAAAAGATCCCCTGCAG
Source organism: Spirochaetia bacterium (assembly GCA_049514475.1). Taxonomy (GTDB): domain Bacteria; phylum Spirochaetota; class Spirochaetia; order SZUA-6; family Fen-1364; genus Fen-1364. The sequence goes on along the minus strand of JBEKVA010000522.1, from coordinate 1,313 downwards.
GCGGGAATCATGATGGCTCCCTTCGGGGCGGCATTCATGCTGGTCGGGCCATTCTCGGGATACCTCTCGGACAAGCACGGCTCCCGCGGCTTGTCTACCGCGGGGCTCCTCGTGTCTGCAGTCGGCCTTTTCGGATTGAGCAGGATAGCCGCGGGAACGCCCTACTGGTTGATTGCCCTCTTCATGGTCCTCATGGTGGGCGGCTCGGGGCTCTTCAGCTCGCCGAACACCAATACCATCATGTCGTCGGTTTCCCGTGAGCACCGCGGCAGCGCCGCGGGCATCCGCACCATGCTCAACAACACGGGCCAGATGCTGAGCATATCCATTGCCTTCCCCCTGGTGCTCAGCCGCATCCCCCAGGATGTCATGTTCAAGATATTCCTGTACGGCGGCGGCATGAGCGGCACCCCGCAGGCGCTGGAAAGCTTCATGTCAGGCCTCCACGAGGTGTTCCTGATTTCGGTGGCCATTACGATCGTGGCGGCCATCGTCTCCGCACTGCAGCCCTCTCATACGATGTCGGGAAAAGCGCGGGTGGCCAATTGATCTCACCTCCGCCGGCATATTACAATCAAGGCATGTACAGGAGCATCCGTGAGTTTCTCGATGACTGGGCCAGGGAAAGCGCCATAAGCCTCAAGGTGGAACGCGCCCTCACCGACCCTTCCCTTCAGCAGAAATCAGACCCCGACGGCAACAGCCTGGGTAAGATCGCGTGGCACATGGTTGTAATGACGGGAATGACCGGGTCAGCCCTTGGGCTGGAGGTCGTTGCGCCCCCCCGGGGGAGTGAGGTGCCCGGATCAGCCGGGAGCATTGCCGATGCATACCAGACCGCGGCGCAGTCCCTGGCCGAGCAGGCGGAAAAAAAGCTGAAAGACGAACAGCTTGCTTCGGAGATACCCTATTTCAGCAGGACCCTGCAAATGGCCGCGGTGCTGACTTCGCTCATCCGGCACCAGATTCACCATCGCGGGCAGATGACGATACTGATGCGCCAGGCAGGCGTTGTGGTTCCCGGTATCTATGGACCCTCGCGGGAGGAAACGGCGGCCATCCTGGCCAGGAAAAAAGGATAGCGACGCCCGGCTCGTAAAACCCTGGTTATTGCACGGTCTTCGGATGTTTCCACCATCAATAAAAGTGATGAGTCAATCATAGCCCGCGAAGGTCTTTCCGAGCGGAACAACAGGAGTTTTTCTATGCTCTATCGTACTCTTGGGCACACAGGTATCAAGGTCTCTGCCCTGGGCTTCGGCTGCATGCGGCTGCCCACCCTGGGCGCTCCCGACAGGATCGACGTGCCGGCC
>JBEKVA010000521.1:0-2748 GCA_049514475.1 Spirochaetia bacterium | reverse complement strand
GAGCTGGAACAGCGGCTCCTGCGGCCTGTTCCACGGGTCCTCCAGGTCGCCGCCTTCGTGGCTCATGTGCCACGCGTTCATGTCCCGCGAATAGATGTTCTTCTTCGAGATATTTCCCAGGTCGATACCGTGTGTCTTCGCGTAGTCGATGGCCTCCTCGCGGGAGCGGATGTTCCACAGCCGCCAGGGGGCTATCACGGTGAGCTGCGGGGCCAGGGCCTTGTAGGCCAGCTCGAAGCGCACCTGGTCGTTGCCCTTGCCGGTGCACCCGTGAGCTATCGCATCCGCGCCTTCCTTGAGCGCCACTTCCACCTGAGCCTTGGCCTGCAGGGGACGCGCAATGGAGGTGCCCAGCAGGTACTTGCCCTCGTAGATGGCACCCGAGCGGAGCATGGGCCACAGGTAGTCCCGTGCGAACTCCTCTCTCAGGTCCAGCATGTGGAACTTCGACGCGCCGGAGGCCTTGGCCTTTGCGTCCAGGCCGCTCAGGTCCTCGTTCTGCCCGACGTCGGTGCACATGGCAACCACCTCGGCGCCCTTGTAGTTCTCCTTCAGCCAGGGAATGATGATGGAGGTATCCAGGCCGCCCGAATAGGCCAGGACGATCTTCTTCACGTTCTTCTTCCCGGCCCCGGCGGGGCCGCCGCTTCCTTCGCTCACTGCAGTGCCTCCTCTATGATGTCGATGCCTTTCTGGATTTCTTTCGCGCTGATGACAAGTGGCGGGGCGATGCGCACCACGTTCGTGCCCGAGCGCAGCACCAGGAGCCCTTTCTGCTGCAGCCGCGCCAGGAGGTCTTTCACCTCGCCCCCGGTGTACTCGAAGCCCTGCAGCAGCCCGCGGCCGCGCAGCTCTCCGACGGTGGAATGGCGCGCTTTCAGTGTCTCCAGGCCCGCGCGCAGCACTTTCCCCATCGCGTTGACGTGAGCGATGAAGCCGGGCGCGCTCACCGTCTGCCAGACCTTCAAGGCCACGGCAGTCGTGACAGGGCCCCCGCCGAACGTGGTGCCATGGTCTCCCGGGTGGATATGCTCGTGGATCTTTTCGGGTATGAGCACGGCGGAAAGGGGAAGCCCGCCTGCCAGCGGCTTGGCAAGGGTGATCATGTCAGGCTGCAGCCCCACCCACTCGGAGGCGTAGAAGGTGCCGGTCCGCGTGATGCCCGTCTGCACTTCATCGACGATCAGCATGGCACCTGACGCGCGGCAGGCCTCGTTCAGCGCCTGCGCGAACGCGGGTGTCATGCACGTCAGCCCGCCCTCGCCCTGGATCACCTCGACGATCACGCCGGCAAACCCGTCGGTGAGGACCTTCCGCAGCGCCTGCTCGTCGTTGTACGGCGCCACGACGACCCCGGGGAGCAGGGGCTTGTAGGGGTCCTGGTACTTGGCCGACGGGGTGCAGGAGAGGGCGCCCAGGGTGCGTCCGTGGAATGCGCTGCTGAAGCAGAGGATCTTCTCGTGGCCGACGCCCTTTGTCCGCAGCGAATACAGGCGCGCGTATTTCAGCGCCGCCTCGTTGGCCTCGGTGCCGCTGTTGCCGAAGAAGACCGAGGAGAACTTGAACGGGCCCCGCGACAGCATGAGACGCGCAAGGGCGAGGGAAGGCTCGGTGGTGTAGAGGTTGGAAATGTGGTTGAGCTTGCGCATCTGGCGGTAGGCGGTCTTCGCCAGGTCCGCGCGGCCGTAGCCCAGCGCGTTCACCGCGATGCCTCCCGCGAAGTCCAGGTATTTGCGGCCCACGATATCCCGCAGCCATGCCCCGCGGCCGCGGGAGATCACCAGCAGCTCGTTGCCGTACTGCCGGGGAAAGGGGAGGTTCGTGTCTGTTCCGGGGTCCGCTTGCATCATTTCCATAATCGTGTTCCTTGTTTTCCTTCCATGAGCCGGGCCAGTGAGCCGCGGCTCTCGTACTGTCCTATGATGACCTTCTGAACGCCCCGCTCCAGCGCATCCAGTGACGCGGTGACCTTGGGGATCATTCCACCGGTGATGACCCCCCGGGAGATGAGCTCCCGCGCCTCGGCGGCCGAGGGCGCCTGCAGGACGCTGCCATCGCAGAGGATGCCGGGGATATCGGAGAAAAAGACCAGCGCGGCCGCCTTCAGGTGCGCCGCAATGCCGAACGCCAGGGAGTCGGCGTTGATGTTCAGGCCGAGTCCCTCGGTGCTGGACGATACCGAGGAGAGCACCGGGAGAAACCCGCTGCCCAGGAGCAGCTCGAGGAGCCGCTCGTCGATGGATGCCACCTCGCCAGTGCGGTTCGCCGCCTTGCCGGCTGGAACTCCCAGCGGGACTCCCGTGACGATGCCGCCATCGGCGCCGCTCAGGCCCACGGCATCCAGCCCCCGGGCGCGCAGGAGCCGTACGAGCCTCTTGTTGACCTTGCCGGCCAGCACCATGTCCACGATGTCCATTTCCTCGGGGGTGGTCTGTCGGATGCCGTCCTTGAACACCGGCTCTATCCCGAGTTTTTTCGAGAGGGCAGTCACCTCGGCCCCGCCCCCGTGCACAAGGAGGAACCGGTTTTCCCTCGACAGCTCCAGCATCTCGTCGCACAGCGCGCCGAGGCTCTCCTCCTTTTCTGCCGCCTTGCCGCCGATCTTTATGACGATAATCCCCACGCTACAGCTCCCCGCCCATCGGCAGGCCCGCCGTTTCGCAGAGGCCGAAGCGGAGGTTCATGTTCTGCACCGCCTGGCCCGATGCTCCCTTCACGAGATTGTCGATGGCGGAGAAGAGCATCAGG
>JBEKVA010000520.1:0-2749 GCA_049514475.1 Spirochaetia bacterium | reverse complement strand
ATGCCGGTCACCATGGTCCGGTTGAACATGGTTGCCGGCCTGGGGCCCGTGCTGCAGGTGGCCGAGGGGTCCACGGTGGACCTCCCTTCAAAGGTCGCCAAGCCGCTGGAGGAGCGCACAAACCCCACCTGGCCGACGACATGGTTCGCGCCGCGGCTCACCGGCAGCGGTGCGTTCCGCGACGTCTACTCGGTGATGAACAACTGGGGCGCCAATCACGGGGCGATCAGCTATGGCCACGTGGGCGGCGACCTGCTGACGCTCGCCTCGATGCTCCGCATCCCCGTGGCGATGCACAACGTGCCCTCCGAGCGGATCTACCGGCCGAAGTACTGGTCGTCATTCGGCGACGCGGACTCCGAGGGCGCCGACTTCCGCGCCTGCGCGGCGCTTGGCCCGCTGTACGGGAAATAAGGAAAAGACGGACGCGGGCTGAGGCGGCGCGGGCAAGGCTGAGGCGGCGCGGGCAAGGCTGAGGCGGCGCGGGCAAGGCTGAGGCGGTGCAGGCAAGGCTGAGGCGGGAGCCTGGGCCGCCTCAGTCAGCCGGGGCCGGCACGAGATCGATCATCCCCTCGATGGCGTTCGCCGGATCCTTCACGTCCCTGCTCAGGTCTACACCCTGTCCCTTCTCGAAGAGGGGAAGCATGTCGTCGTAGTGACGCGTCCCCGGCCTGCCTGACTCTCCTCCCGGCAGTGAGATGAAGGAGTGCGCCTCGTCGGCAAAGTCGACCACGAGCCTCACGGCGGGGCCATAGATCACGGGGAAGCTTGCAGGGTCGGAGCGGTTGTACTTGTGCATGAAGATCGACGTGGCGGTTCCCCGCGGGTCGATCCTGCCGCGATTCAGAGACCAGAACCCGAAGACGCTTCCCAGCGGGTGCATCAGCGTGACCGGGGCGGCCCTGCGCCACGTCCACTCGTCGAGATCGTTCCCGTATGCCTCCTGCAGATCTGCCACCACCGTGCGGAATGCGGCGGCAACCATCTGCTCGGGGCTCCGCTTCTCCCCCGCGGCGCCCAATCCGCGGGGTACGGGAGTACCCGTTCGGCCCGAAGGCCGTACCGCGGCGAGGTCTTCCCACGCGGGATTGGCGGGGTCCTCGAGGATGCCGAAAAGAAGCGGGTCCGCGTTGAAATAGAACTGCAGGAACTCCAGTGTCTGCGGCGGGACTTCGTCCGAGAGCAGGCTGTTCATGAGAACGGTGAGCAGTGACTGGTAGAGGGTCGGCGCGGGAGAGCCGGGGTCCACCCGCCCGTCCCAGGCCCTCAGCATCCGTGCCGCGGCCCCAAGGAGATCGAATCCCGCGGCAAGCGGCTCAAGGGATCGGGACACCAGGGGCTGCACCGATACCCAGCTCGTGTCCGTCCCGTCCGTCTGCAGCCGGCGCATCTGCTCCACCACCGAGCCGCCCTCATTACCCCGGGAAAGCACCTCGTCGATGCGCTGAACGCGGAAGGGGACATCGCCTTCGAAATTGAGGGGGTAGCCGGTGGACTCCGGCTGCACGACCTGGTTGTTGGCGGTGGCAAGGAACCCCTGGGGCGGGTCGATGATGCCCGGCAGCTTCTCCGCGGGAACAAAACCGTCCCACTCGTAGGTGCCGGTCCACCCGGGCACGGGAACCGTGCCCAGCGCGTGGCGGCGCAGTGGAAGCATGACCGGCCCCGCGTATCCGATGGACCCGTGCGTGTCCGCAAGCACCCAGTTACCGACGAAGGCGGTCAGGCCGTCGAGGGCCGCCCGCGCGGCGCTCACCGAGCCGGCCCGATAGAGCCGTTGCATGCTTTCGAATGAATCCCCTATGGACGATGTGCGCGCAAGGGCGCACAGGGGGAAGTCCGGGGGGAGCCTGTCGATGAAGTCATTGACGATCACCCCGTGGCGGCTGATGCGCACGCGGCGCGTCTCCGTTCCGTAATTCCTCCCGTGCCTGACGCGGAACGTCTCGGTGCGGATCGTGAAAGGCGCATCGCCCTTCTCCGTTTCGTAGTACCCGTCCCTGCCCGGCACGGGTTTCTCCACGAACAGGTCAGTTGTATCCGCCCAGTTCGAAGTCGGTCCCCACGCCACCGCGCCGTTTGTCCCGAAGGGCAGCGCCGGTATGCCCGGGAAGCCGGCCCCGATGACGGAGAACCCAGACCCGTCCGGCTGATCGAGGGTGAGCCCGATGATGTAGGGGAACGGCGGGAGAGATGTCGGCATGTGGGGGTCCATTGCAAATGCGCTCTTTCCCGTTCCGGTCCACCTGCCGTCCACTGCCCAGTTGTTGCTGAGGAAGCTCATCTGCAGAGCCCTCTGGAGCGGGTCGGCTTCGGCCTCCTGACGTGCACGGGTGCTCTTTTCAGGCCGAGGGAGGCGAGCGTTTCCCCGCGCACCATATGTCTCCTGCAGCCATGATGCCAGCTCGGGTGCGATCGGCGGCAGGGATGCGAAAGGGTCGACGGCGGGCTTGCGGCCCACCAGGTGCGGAGGGAGATCGCGGCGTGCAGGCCAGATGGCCAGTGCGCGCTCTATCGTGGATCCGCTCTTCAGGTGGTGCACGATGAGCTCCAGGCGCACAAGCTCCTGTTCCCAGTCCTTGCAGAAGCCGAAGGAGATCATCTGCAGAATCGCGAGGCTGTCGGAGGCCTTCCATGGCTCGGGGGTGTAGTGCAGAATCCGAAACTCGGCCGGCTGAGGCTCCCGTGTCGTTGCCGCGTTGACCCCGCGCGCGTATGCCTCCATGAAAGCCCGGTCAGCGGGGGAAAG
>JBEKVA010000519.1:0-2752 GCA_049514475.1 Spirochaetia bacterium | reverse complement strand
CCGCCGCAGCGGCGCGCGCCCGGTGGAGAAGGAGCGGGAACAGGATGAGGCGGACGCCCTTCGCGTCGGTCCGCTGGAGCTGGACACGCGGCGCTTCACCGCCTCCTGGAAAGGAGCGGCGTTGCGGCTGACGGTGACCGAGTTCCGCATCCTGCACGCCCTGGCGCGGCAGCCGGGGTACGTGCGAACGCGGGAGCAGCTGCTTGCCGAGGCGTTTCCCCAGGATGCCTACATGAGCGACCGCACCATCGACTGCCACATCCGCCGCATTCGCGGCAAGCTGGAGAACGCGGAGGAAGGATTCGACGGCATCGAGACCCTGTACGGCCTGGGCTACCGGCTGCGGGCGGAGTAAGCGGTGCGCGGAGGTGCCTGGTCGTTTTTCTCCCGCATTTCGATGCGTGTTCTGGCCTTCAATGTGCTGGTGGTCTTCCTGCCGATTGCCGGCATCCTCTCCCTGGATACCTACGAGAGACAGCTTCTGAACTCCCTTGAGCGCTCGCTGGTCCAGCAGGGGCGGGTGCTCGCCGCCGCGCTGGAGAAAGCGGGGCCGCGGCTCCCGCAGGAGTCGGTGGTGCTCCTGCAGAGCCTGCGCCAGAGGCACGAGGGCAGGCTGCGCGTCGTGGATGCACGCGGGGCGCTCCTTGCTGACTCGGCCAGCATTGCCGGCGGGGAGGAGCGGCAGGCGGCACCCTCGGCGGAGGCGGCACGGCCAGGGGATCAGTCCGCACCCCCGGGCGCGGGAGCGCAGGGGGTAAGCCGCGCCGCGCAGGAGACTTTTCTCTATCGCCTTGCATCGTTTCCCATCCGCACGTGGCGCCGCTACCTGAGACCGCCCCAGCCGCCCACGGAATCCGACGAGTATTACTCCGGCGCCCGCATCCTGGACGGGCCCGAGATCGCGGATGCACTGGCAGGCGAGTACGGGGCGGAGACCCGCATCACCTCGGGCCAGCAGTCGGTGACGCTGTACAGCGCCATCCCGATACGAAACGGCGGGAAGGTCGTGGGTGCCGTGCTGGTCTCCCAGTCCACCTTCCGCATCCTCAGCGACCTGTATGCGCTCCGCCTGGATATCTTCCGCCTGTTCCTGTGGTCGGTGGTGACGGCGGTGGTGCTCAGCCTCCTGGTCTCCGCCACCATCACGGTGCCGATACGCCGGCTTCGCGACCAGGCGATGAGCATCCTCGACCCGCGCGGCCGTCTGCTCGGCGGCATTGTCGCCTCCCGTGCGCGGGACGAGGTGGGAGAGCTTTCGCGCGGCCTCGGGGAGCTCACGGCGCGGCTGCAGCGTCACGTGCATCTGCTGGAGTCATTCGCCACCGACGTCTCCCACGAGTTCAAGAACCCGCTTGCCTCCATCCGCTCAGCCACGGAGCTTGCCCTGTCCAGCGCCGACCCCGCGGAACGAAAGGCCATGCTCACCCTGGTCCTGGAGGACGTGAGGCGCATGGAGAGGCTTCTTACCGGGGTGAGGGAGATCTCGCGCATCGACGGCGGCATGAACGAGGAGGGACCGAAGGCACCCGTGGACGCGGGGGAGATCGCGGCGCGGATGGTGGAGGCGGCGCGCCTGCGCGGCAACGGCAGGCCTGTCTCCTACGCCGTGGAGCGCGCAAGCGCGCAGACGTGGGTCCCGCCGGAGAGGCTGCAGCAGGTGCTGGAGAACCTGCTGGACAATGCCGCCAGCTTCTCACCGCCGGGCGGCTGCGTGAAGGTGGCCGTGGCCCGCGAGGGCGCCACTCTGCTTTTACGCGTGAGCGACGACGGCCCGGGGATACTGGAGGAGCACCGCGAGCGGATCTTCGATCGGTTTTTCACCTTCCGGCCCGGGGAGGAGAAAGGCGTTCACGCGGGGCTGGGGCTTTCCATCGTGAAGGCCATCGCGGAAAGCCACGGCGGCGCGGTGCGCGCGTTAAATCTCCCGGGAAGGGGCGCCTGCTTCGAGGTGCGCCTGCCGGCGGTGTGACCGCGGCCGGGCCCCGCCTCATCGCCCTGCGTGAGAGCCCGCCCTACGGCAGCAGGTACGCCATCCCCAGGGCCCGATAGAGCTGGCCGGAGAGCCAGTTGGGCGGGTGCGGCTTGCCGGCAACGGCCAGGCGGAGCGGCGAGTTGATGACACGCACCTGCCCGTTGTCGATCAGGGTGCGCACGTCGGGACTGCGCAGGTTCATGTACTCGGTGACGATGCCCCTGGTGATGTGATGGTGGATGTAGGTAATGGTGCCGTCCGACTCGACCCGCAGCACCATGCCGACGTGCGATAAGGGGTTGTCCTCTCCCTCCTTCCCGTCCTCCGAATAGGTATTGTCCCAGAAGATGATGTCGCCAACGAGCGGAGTGGCGGTGGAGTACAGCAGGTCGTCCCTCTCCAGGGTCTTGTAGATGCGGCTCACGCCATTGCCGCTGAACCTTTTGAAGTCCCGCGCCAGGTCGATGCCCGCGTACCAGTAGATGGCAAGCACCACCCCGGTGCAATCCATGGTGAACTTCCTGCCACGGACCAGGAGCTGCTTCTTGCCGAGAATCGAACGCGCCCCTTCCGCAAGGGTCGCCCTCAGGGCCACGACCCCGGGATCGGAGGTGGCGCGGGCGGGGGCCGGCTTTTCCGCCACGCGCGGTGCGCGGCGGGGCGCCGGTTCGTCGGCCGGAAAGAAGGTTGCGCAGCCGGCAAGGCCCGCGGCGAGGAGCAGGAGGAGAAGCCTGGCTGAGGAGCGGGTGCTCATGCCTTTTTTGAGAAGTATTCCTTCAT
>JBEKVA010000518.1:0-2764 GCA_049514475.1 Spirochaetia bacterium | reverse complement strand
GGGAGCAGGTGGGCTACCGGGACCCGAAGTACTTCTGCAGGGTCTTCAAAGAAGTGACGGGTCTCAATCCGTCCGAATACCGCAGGGCGAATCACTGACGATTGGCCTCGGCCAGCATAGATTTGTCCACCTTTATTAAGAGATTCGCGTTGTGCCCGCGGAACTCATCCACTACCATGACCTTCCATGCACGGGCTCATCGCAGCCACGACGTGAATGCAAGGAGGTTCAGAATGAAGAGATTCCTCGTATCGGCTATCGTGATCGTCGCAATGTTCGCGGTGTTCACGAGCGGCGCCTTCGCCCAGTCGAAGAAGACGGTCACCGTCTGGAACTACTGGGAAACGCCGAAGCATCAGGAGACCCTCGCCAGGGTCTGCAAGGACTTCAACTCTTCCCAGAGCACGATCGAGGTCGTGACGAAGTACATTCCCTTCGCGGACTTCAAGAAGCAGCTTTCCATAGGCGCCGCTGCCTCGGAGCTGCCGGATATCGTGATCATCGATAATCCGGACCACGCGTCCTACTCCGCGATGGGCATCTTCGCCGACATCACCGACAAGCTGGCCTCGTGGGCCGACCTCAAGCAGTACTTCGAGGGACCGCTCAATTCCTGCAGGCTGAACGGCAAGCTGTACGGCATCCCCTTCGGGAGCAACTGCCTCTCTCTGTACTATAACGAGGACATGCTGAAGGCCGCCGGGGTCAATCCCCCGAAGACCTGGGACGAGCTCAAGAGCGCCGCCCTCAAGACGACCAAGGGCAACGTCCATGGCTTCGGCATCAGCTCGGTCCAGAACGAGGAAGGCACCTTCGGTTTCCTCTGTTTCCTCTGGGGCAGCGGCAACACGTCCTTCCAGATCAACAACGCAAACGGCATCCGGGCGCTCTCCCTGGTCCGTGACCTCGTGAAGAGCGGTGCAATGCCCAAGGAAGTCATCAACTGGACCCAGGGCGATGTCATGAACCAGTTCATCTCGGGCAACCTTGCAATGATGGTCAACGGACCCTGGCAGGTCCCGACCATGCGCCAGCAGGCGCCTAACCTGAAGTGGAACGTCGTGCAGCTCCCCGTGGGCGCCGTGCCGGCCTCCGACCTTGGCGGCGAGAACTTCGGCGTCGTCAAGGGCGACAAGGTGGACGAGGCAATCGCCTTCCTCAAGTTCGTCGCGAACCCGGCCGAGATGAAGACCTACATCAATGACTTCGGCTACATCGCGTCGCGCAAGGACGTGGCCGCCACGCAGTTCACCAACGATCCCATCATGAAGGTGTTTGCCGCGCAGATGGCCTCCGCGAAGCCCCGCGGCCCGCACCCCCGCTGGCCTGAGATCTCCGACGCCCTGTCCCTCGCGATGAATGAAGCCATAACGGGTGTCGCCACCCCCGAGGCTGCCGCCGCGAAGGCGCAGAAGTCCATCGATCCCATCGTGAAGTAAGGTCGAACCGCTGGTCTATTCCCGTCGAAACGGGGGCGCGCACCGCAGCGGCGTGACGCGCTCCCGAGTAGTACGGGCAGGGGCCTCGCGGGGACGCGTATGAATCGGATGCGGCGCTATTTCAGGCACGGGAACATCGGGTATCTCTTCGTCCTGCCCGCCATCACGTACATGCTGCTGCTGGTCGGGTATCCGATCGTCAGCAATTTCATTCTCAGCATCCAGGACGTCACGGTGACCACGCTCAATGCCGTCGGGAAGCCCCTGGTGGGCCTTCGCAACTACCAGACGCTCCTGGCCGACGGTGTGCTCCTGCGCTCCCTCGGGAATACCTTCGTATTTACCGTCTGCTGCCTGGTATTCCAGTTCGCTGTCGGCTTCGCGCTCGCGCTGCTGTTCAACCTGGGGTTCCCCCTCGCGAAGCCCGTCCGGGGCCTGCTCATGATGCCCTGGATGATCCCGATGACGGTCACCGCCCTGATGTTCAAGTTCATGTTCAGCTCGAACGTCGGCATCATCAACTGGTTTCTTCAGGCGTGCGGCATCATCGCCGCTCCGGTGGAGTGGCTGCTGCAGCCGCAATCGGCGATGTTTTCCTTGATTGTCGCGAATATCTGGATCGGGGTACCGTTCAACATGATCCTGCTTTCCACCGGATTGACCACCATCCCGAATGACGTGAAGGAAGCCGCGGCCATGGACGGCGCAAGCAAGTGGCAGTCCTTCCTCTACGTCACCGTGCCCATGCTCAGGCCGGTCATCGAGTCGGTGCTGATACTCGGGTTCATCTACACGTTCAAGGTCTTCGACCTCGTGTTCGTCATGACGAACGGCGGGCCGGTCAACTCGACGCACCTGCTCTCCACCTATTCCTACAAGCTCTCCTTCGTGCTCTTCAAGTACAGCCAGGGCTCCGCGACGGCGAATATTCTTTTCCTGATCCTGCTGGCGGTGAGCGTGGTGTACCTGAAATACGTGTACGACGACCGGAGGGCCGGATGATCAACCGCGCCGCGAGGCTGAGGTCGGTCGCCCTGGGCGCCATCTCGATTGTCATCTTTCTCGTCGTCATGTTCCCGCTGTACTGGATCGTCGTTACCTCGCTGAAGAAGGAAATCGAAATCTTCCAGATACCTCCGACCCTGCTGCCGCACCTGCTGAACACGGATTCGTATTTCGCGCAGCTGCGGCACGGAGATTTCAACATGTTCCGCTCCTTCAAGAACAGCTTCGTGATATCGTCCTGCGCGATGCTGATGGCCCTCGTGCTGGCCATACCGGCGTCCTACGGCATCGCCCGATTCAAGTTCAAGGGCAAGCCGGCA
>JBEKVA010000517.1:0-2765 GCA_049514475.1 Spirochaetia bacterium | reverse complement strand
GCGTCGAGCACCGTCGTTTCGGGATCGAACGAAGCTTCCGCCAGAGTGGCGATGTCCCTCTTTTTCATGCTGCTGACCACCTCCGAAACAGAAACCTGTCGCGTTGGGCAATTAGAAGGGTAGAACGTTCCATCATCAACAGCAATATCCTGCTTAGCGGCTCCAAGCAGCAATGCTGCGGATTCTCTGAGTGATTCGCGTAGAAGTTCTGAGGCTAACTGAACCGCGCGGCCCACAATATAGGTGGTACGGCTGGAAGATGAAGTTCCTGAATCCGGGCAGATTTCTGTATCGCCTATTACGGCACGCACATTTTCGGGGGCAGTGTTAAGGCTCTCCGCTGCAATCTGGATCATGGCTGATTCGATCCCCTGTCCGCCATCGCCACAGCCGAGATAAAGCACAAAATTTCCGGACTCTTCTGCCGCAATACGTGCACGGCCAGGATTTGGACCAGCGGTCTTTCCGCATCCATAGAACATGGAGGCTATTCCCCAACCATATTTCTTGTAACTGGAGGAAACGGGCATATCTCGTTTTGCAATCTCATCTCGCACTTTATGAATGGTTTCCCCTAAACCAACTGAGTGCCCCAGTTTCTGTCCCGTTGCGGTGCAAGAGCCTTGCCGAAGTCCATTCTTAAGCCGGATCTCAAATGGGTCCATTTTGAGAGTCTCGGCGAGAATATCCACCTGAGATTCATGCGCAACCACGATCTGGGCAACACCAAATCCCCGCATGGCTCCGGCAATGGGATTATTCGTATAAGCCACACGCGACCGCACCAGAACATTCGGTACATCGTAAGGGCCTGCACCATAAATCATGGCGCGCATGAGAGTCGTAACGCTATAAGACGCGTAGGCTCCGCCGTCTGCCTTGATGTCAACCTTCACTGCCGTGATCCGGCCTTCGCGCGTTGCGCCGGTGGTGTAATCAATGACAAAGGGGTGCCTCTTCGTAGAGGCGATAAATGACTCTTCCCGGTCGTATACCATCTTGGCCGGCCGCCGGGTTTTAGCACTGACAAGGGCAGCATAGTAACCTGGGTTCACGCAGTGTTTGTCTCCAAAACATCCACCCACCGTGGTTAGAATGCATCGCACGTGATCAATGGGCACACCTAGCATCGCAGCGATTTGCTTACGGTCGTCGTGGATGTATTTGCTAGGCATCCAGACAGTGACTTTGCCTTCCACCCAGGCTGCCACACCCGCTTCCGGTTCCGTGTAGGCGTGCTCGGTCATTTGGGTCCGATAAGTATTCGTGATCACTATTTCGGCATGTTTCAATGCCTGATCCGGATCACCCTTTCTAAGCACTCGATCGAGCAGCAGATTCCCCGATTCGTGAATTTTCACGGCGTCAGGCGCAAGCGCCTCTTCAAAAGAAAAAATCGTCGGCAGATCCTCATAATCCACTTCAATCAACGCTGCGGCCTCCGCTGCAGTTTCAGGAGCTTCCGCGGCCACCAGCGCTATTGGATCGCCAACCCGGCGGACCTTCTCATCGCATAGTATGGGTTGGTCTTTAATTCCGACTCCGGAACGGTTCACTCCTGGGATGTCCTGGCTAGTGAATACGTCAACCACGCCAGGGAAAGCTCTAGCTTTATCCGCATGAATGCCTAGAATCTTGGCGTGAGGCCGGTTGCTACGAAGGACTCTAAGATAAAGCATTCCAGGCAAACAAATATCTGCTGCGTAAATTGCTTTACCCGTCGCCTTTGCCAAGGCATCAACGCGCGCTAGTGGCTTGCCTACGATTTGATGGGATTCCTTCATACTAAAGTTCTTGCGCCCGGCCTCCTTCCTCGAAAAGCTCGATTTTATTGCCGTCAGGATCCGCGACATAAATGGTGAGGCCATAGATGCCTTGATGAAGATCCTGGTATAAGTTTGCGCCTGCTTTCCTGAGGCGAGTGGCGATTCCGGCCACGTCGTGCACCTTGAAAGCAATGTGATCGATCTTCAGCGCTTCCGCAGAACCCCCGCAGGTCAGCGCGAGCCCTCCGTAAAAGGGAACGAAAGGACGCCCGTCAGCCAGAGGCTTGGCGGGCCGAACCTTGAAGCCGAGGAGATCAACGTAAAAACGTTCCGAGCGAGTGATATCTGAAACTTTCAGCAGTATATGCGCAAGCTGCGCAATTTGTGGAACGCTCTGAGTAGGCATTAATCACGACTCCGATTGGATTATCTTCTCAATGCGCTCGCGAATTCCTTCCCATTGGATCGCCCCCACAGTTACAGGCGCTCGGCACCCTAAACCCCGCGCCCAGATTGTCTTGATTCCTAATTCTTTTGCGGCCTCACAGTCAACGCTTCCGGGAGGCGCGGCGATGTCCAGCACGAGAGCTGCCTTGTTCAAACGAGCGAGAACGTGTTCACCTACGACGCGTGCGGGAACCGTTGAGAAAAGTATATCCAATCGAGGTGCCAAATCTCCCAACTCGTCGGGAAGATGGACCTCCGCACCCGACACGTAAGCCGCCGCCCTCTGATCCGGAGAGCGTGCCACAACATGAACCTTGGCGCCAAGGGCGATGAGATAACGGGTCAATAAAGATCCGATTGTCCCGTGTCCGACCACACAGACCCGCGCTTTGTGGATAGTGATGGCTGTGTTCTCGATGGTGACTTTCAGCAAGCCCTCGATAATCGCGGGGGCACGCCGCAACATCATTCCCCGGTCCCATTCGTATTCGTGGAGTTGAATGGAAAGGTCCGCCGCATGAGCCTTAAGCTTATCGTCTGCCCATCCCAAAA
>JBEKVA010000516.1:0-2767 GCA_049514475.1 Spirochaetia bacterium | reverse complement strand
TTCCCCTTCCCACGATCGATATGGACATGCCGAAGATGGAGCTGAAATACTCCTTCATGAGCACCGACAGCTCCTGCGACGGTACGATGACGGAGTTTTTCGAGCTGCTGAAGCTCGTCGCGCGCATGGCGGAGATCAGGACCATGGTGTGGCGCCTGGCCAAGGAGGTCAGGAAGACGCAGCGCCGCGTGAATGCCCTGGAAAAGATCGTCATACCCGATGTCCAGGAGACGAAGAAGTTCATCGAGGGCGTGCTGGAGGAGAGGGAGCGCGAAGTGTTCTTCGTGCAGAAGATCCTCAAGGCCCGGCTGCTGGGGGAAAGAGTATGAAAATGTTGCTGCAAACAGTGGTTGTCGCCGTCAGCGGCTCCGAGGGCTCGATCAATGCGGCAAAATATGGCATTGCGCTGGCGCGGATGTACCGCTGCAAGCTCCTCGCCGTCTACGTGGTGGATACCGCCACGCTGAAGGAGCTCCTGCTCTCGAAGATCTTCATCGACGAGGAGAGCAGGGAATACGAGAAGAGCCTCGAGCTGAACGGGCATCGCTACCTGAACTACGTGGAGGAGCTGGCCCAGAAGAAGGGCGTGCCCGTGGAGAAGTTCCTGCGCAGCGGCTCGATTGCCACGGAGATCGTGGAGGCTGCGGAGGAGAACAAGGCGGACCTCATTCTCCTGGGCGGCTTCAACGAGCTGGAGGGAAAAGGGAGCTTCCGCGATTCGATGAGCAGGCAGCAGAGGGAAATCCTCAAGCACGCCAAGTGCTCGATCCTCATCGTGAAGGAACCCGAGATCGATTTCATCTACAAGAGGCTGTAGGACGCCGCGGCACCCCGCCGCGAAGGTCCGCCTACGGGGACACCGGTACGCGCAGAAGCTTCACCCCGCCCTGGAGCGCAAGAATGTACAGCCCGTCAGCCGCTTTTACGGCGGAGAACCCCTCGATCCTTTCAGCGCCCGCGAGCAGCACCGTCTTGCGGTAGCGTATCCCCTGGTGGGAAATCATGGAGAGTACATGCTGCGGGCCGCCGACGCCGCCCCGCCGTGACTCGTCGAAGAGGAAGAAGTACCCGTCTCGAACCGGCACGAGGGCGACATTCGTCGTTTCATCGCACAGCGTCACCGTGGTGCGGGATATGGCATCCCCTTCGCGCGGCTCTTCCAGAAGCAGTAACCGGCGGGCCGCCGCATCCCACGTGAGCACGGCGAGCCTGCCATCAGGCAGGAGCGTCGAGGACTGCACTGCTCCCGCGCCAGCGATGACACGCGGGCTGTAGCTTCCGCCGCTCCTGGTGATCTCCAGCAGGCTCCGTGATGCCCCATCGAAGGCCGTGAAACCCGTTGGCCCGAAGACGCTGGCGCGCGCGAGGGAATGGAACCCGTTCACCAGCGTTACGGCTGGAGAGGTACCCGGATAGCCGCGCATCAAAAGGGACCCGGCGGCCCAGAAGAGGGACAGCGAGCCCTTGTCCGTGGGGAGAAGCGCCACGGGGTCCCCCGAGGGCTCCACGATATCGAGCGTCCAGCTCTCGGCGCCGCTGGCCTTCGTGGCCAGCTTCAGCACCGACTTTTCCTCCCCCTGGCGCGCACGGTAGAGGATGCTGACGACGTTGTCGTTCACGGAGAGAACATGGGCGCCGAAGCTGGGGGAGAGAGGGGGGGCGATATCGATCCTGTCGATCACCGCGGCCGCCGGTGGCGTGGCGGGGAGGTGGGGTCCCAACGGTACTTCGGCCAGCTTCAGCGTCGTGGACTCAGCGTCGGAGAACACCGCGTACAGCTCGTCGCCGCTTGCGCCGAGGGAAAGAAAGCGCCCCGGGGCGCCCGCCGGGAAAACAAGCTGCTCGGGGTGTGGGGAAGATGCCACGCCCGATGCGCCGCACCCGGCAAGGAGAACGGCACAGAAAAGAACGAGAGATGCTTTTGTCTTGACCATGGTTTTCCGGAAAAACTATACTACGCTAATGCCCGGTGAGTATCAAGAGAAGCACATCGCCACGCTCCGGCGGCGCTACGGGGAGAAGCGCATGCAGGAGGCCGCGGCGCGTCGGGCGCACCTGAACTACCGGCGGATCCACATCGGGCAGAACCCCGGCAGCGGGCGGGTGAAGTTCCTCCTCGCGCAGATGCACCAGACCTACTACTTCGGATTCTCGGAAAGCGCCTGCATCCTCTCCGGCACCCTTCTCGAGCAGGGGCTCATCTACAGACTTGGGGTCCTCCTTGACCGCAAGGGCCCGCTCCCCTTCGCGCGGGGCGGGGAGAAGAGATGGCTGCAGACCCGCCACGACCTGCTGGAGCTGGAGCTGGTGGACATGCTGGACCTGGCCCGGGCGCAAGGCATCATCACCGACGGGCGCACCCTTCTCCTGGCCCACGAGATCCGCTGGATCCGCAACATGGTGGTGCATGAGAAGATCCCCCTGTTCCGCGTCCGTGACGAGAAGTTCCTGGAAATGGCGGTGACCAAGAGCAGGCGGGGCAGGGTCCGCTACGCGCGCATCCTGCTGGAAAGGGCCGAGGTGGCAGACCTTCCCGGCATGAGCGCGGGCGGAGCGAAACGGGGTGCCGCCCCGGGAGAGCTGACGGCGTATTTCTGCGTGAGTCGAACGCGCATGATTCTGCGGCACCTGTTCACCGCACCGGAATCGGAGGGAAAAAAGACCAATGAGAGTGGCGGTAATCTTTTTCTCTGGGCAGAAACGTGAGAGGCTCCTGCAGCTGGCCACGGCGGTTGCGCGGGGCATTGAAAAGCAGGGAAACCATGTC
>JBEKVA010000515.1:0-2774 GCA_049514475.1 Spirochaetia bacterium | reverse complement strand
TCGAATGTCTAGACGCTACGCAAGTACCTACGAAGCAATGAATTACCGGAGAGTTCTCATGGGCATCCACAATTGCGGGCTTTCCGACGATCTGCGAAAAAAAGCTCAGCGGGAACTACTGGATTTCGGGCCCTCGGGGTGCACGCGCTGCGGCCGATTCGGCGCCGCCTTTCACGTTTTGCCCAGGAGCTTCCTCAGAATGTCGACATGCTCCTTCTCCATGCCGCCGAGGACCTCGAAGGCCCGCTTCACGGCCGGGATCTTGCTCATGCGCCGCAGGTTCCCGTAGAACACCCACGTCTTCTCCTCCTGCGCCAGCGCCGCCTCCAGCTCGGGCCCCCAGCGCTCCAGGGTCTCCCTTTCAAGGGGCCTGATCTGGTCGATGCCCGCGTACGCGTGGGTTTGCAGGATGTTTTCAAGCTCCTCGGGGGAGTATTTTCCCGCCGCGGCATCGAGGAGCACTTTCCGATGAGTCTCCTCTTCCTCCAGCAGGTGGCAGAGGCTCCCTTCGAGTGACTCATCGCAGCTCCCGCTGCCCCGCAGCTTCACCAGCAGCCTGTTGTATGCATCGATGGCCTCCGTCTCGAAGGCCAGGCCGCTCCTGACGACGCGGGAAAGTATCCATCGTGACAGTGGTCCCGGCATGGCTACCTCCTGATCGCTTCCACCAGGGTCCACGCCCCGAAGCCCAGGAACACCAGCGCCGCGGCAAACTTCATGATCCGCTCCGGCACGAATCTTCCCAGCACCCCGCCGAGGACCACCCCGAGGAACGAGGTACAGACCAGCGCAAGGGATGCGCCGAGAAAAACGGAGAGGGGGGACTTGGCCTCGGAGGCGAACGCGAAGGTGGAGATCTGGGTCTTGTCGCCCAGCTCAGCCAGGAAAATCATCAGAAAGGTGGATCCCAGGATCTGCAGGTTGATCGCCATCTCTCACTCCCCTGTCGAATGTGGTTATTCCTCGGGCTCTGCCCCCGAGGCGAAGTCCCGAATGGCATTCATGAACGCGCTGCCGTAGGCGGCAAGCTTGTGATCCCCGACCCCGGGGCAGCGCAGGAAGGCTGCCGGCTCGATGGGCCGGCTCTTCGCCATGGCCCTCAGCGTCTTGTCGCTGAAGATGACGTATGGCGGGAGGCTCCTGGCCTGCGCGATCTTCTTCCTCAATCGCTTCAGGCTCAACAGGAGCTCTTCCTGGTCGGCAATGCCGCCTTCAGGAAGCTCGGCGGCCTGCGCCTCCGCCGCTGAGGCCGGCCGTGCCGCCTGTGCGCTGAAAAAGCTGCCCTTGCCGCGGAGCATGAGCCGCCCGGTGTCCGAGAGCCGATACCCCGCCAGCCGTCCTTCACCTCGCAGCAGGTGCTGGGCCGCTGCCAGTTCCTGGATCAGCGACAGCCACCAGGTCTTCTCGTGGTCCCGCCCGATGCCGAATGTCGGCAGGTTCTGATGCCCTCGCTCCAGCACCTTGTCGGTGGGGTTTCCCACCAGGATGTCGGCAAGGTGGTGCCCTCCGAATCTCTCTCCCGTTCGGGCCACTGCTGAGAACACCTTCAGCGCCTCCTCTGTGGTGTCCGAACGCACCAGCTCTCCCGTGCACACGTCGCAGCGGCCGCAGTTACCCGGGTGCTGCTCGTCGAAGTGGGCCAGAAGCAGCGTGCGGCGGCACACGGAGGACTCCACGTAGGCAAGGATCTCCCGCAGGCGCGCCTCGGCCCGCGCGCGCTCAGCCTCGACTTCGGTGTTGCCGATGTGCCAGCGCAGGGAGGCGATGTCGGCGGGGCCGTAGAACAGCACCGTGTCGGCGGGCTCGCCGTCCCGCGCGGCCCTGCCGGTCTCCTGGTAGTAGCCTTCAACGCTCCGCGGCAGGTCGCCGTGCACGACCCAGCGCACGTTGGACTTGTCGATGCCCATGCCGAAGGCGATGGTGGCCACCACGACGGTCACCTCGTCCCTGACAAAGGCTTCCTGGCGGCGGCGGCGGTTCTCATCGTCTATCCCGGCGTGGTAGGCGGCCGCGGACACCCCGTGGGCAACCAGGTACGCCGCCGTGGTCTCCACCGCCTTGCGCGTGCCCCGGTAGACGATCCCCGGCTGCCCGTCGTGGGCTTTGATGAAAGAGAGCACCTGCGCGTCGCCGTTGCCTTCCTTCAATGCAACGCGGTAGAAGATCTCGGGTCGGTCGAAGCTCGCGCGCACAAGCAGCGGGGTGCGCAGCCCCAGGAGGCGCACGACGTCCTGCTGCACCTGCTGCGTCGCGGTTGCCGTGAAGGCCGCCAGCGGCACGCCGGGGAACTCGGAGCGCAGGAGCCCGAGGGCGCGATAGTCGGGGCGAAACTCGTGGCCCCACTCGGAGATGCAGTGAGCCTCGTCCACCGCCACGCGGGCCAGGCCAAAGCCCTGCAGGGCGGCACGGAAGTCAGCAAATGCCAGCCGCTCGGGGGAGACGTACAGGAGCCGCGT
Source organism: Spirochaetia bacterium (assembly GCA_049514475.1). GTDB lineage: Bacteria > Spirochaetota > Spirochaetia > SZUA-6 > Fen-1364 > Fen-1364. Next base: position 318 of record JBEKVA010000515.1, on the reverse strand, counting down.
CCTGCCGCCGGCGAGACTGCGCCACGTTTCCCGCGCATCCTCCGCCGACAGGGTGCTGTTGAGAAAGGCGGCGGGAATGCCATTCTCACGGGCCGCGTCCACCTGGTCCTTCATGAGGGCGATGAGGGGACTGACCACCACCGTCAGCCCGTCCTTCATCAGCGCGGGAAGCTGGTAGCAGAGGGATTTCCCCCCGCCGGTGGGAAGTGCGGCGAAAACGTCGCGGCCATCGAGGATGGCGGTGATGATTCTCTCCTGGTTGGGACGAAAGGAGGCAAACCCGAAGTGCTTTCGCAGCGCCAGTCCCAGCTCCGCCGT
>JBEKVA010000514.1:0-2790 GCA_049514475.1 Spirochaetia bacterium | reverse complement strand
TACCTCGCCTGTCTCTCGCTGGCTATCCTCGGAGCGGGGCTGGGGGCCCTTGTCACGGCGCTGCTGATGGCCCCTCGCGACGCCGCCCGGCAGGAGGCAGCTTTGACCCGCGTTGAGCCGGCCGTGCCGGCGCTTCCCGTGCAGTTCAACGCCTCCGGCAAGTCGCTTGAGTTCACCGAGGACGAGCAGAATAACATCGAGATCTACGAGCGCGCGAACAAGGCGGTCGTCTATATCACGACAGTCACCATGCAGTATACGTGGTTCTACCAGGCGGTGCCCCAGGAAGGCACGGGCTCAGGGGTGATCATCGATCAGCAGGGCCACGTCCTCACCAATTTCCACGTCATCAGCGGCGCAGACAAGATAAGCATCACCCTTGCGGACGGCACCGTCACCGAGGGCAGGGTCGTAGGCGCCGATGCGGAGAATGACCTTGCCGTTGTGCAGTTCAATCCGCGTGGGAAGACCCTTACCACGATCCCCTTCGGGGACTCCTCCAAGCTGAGGGTGGGCATGAAGCTCCTGGCAATCGGCAACCCGTTCGGTCTTGACCGTACGCTCACCAGCGGCATCGTGAGCGGGCTGGCTCGGCCCCTGCAGACGGAAAACGGCTTCCTCATCCGTGAGACAATCCAGACGGACGCCGCCATCAACCCCGGCAACTCGGGAGGGCCCCTGCTGAACTCCCGCGGGGAGCTGGTAGGCATCAACTCGGCCATCCGCTCGCCCTCGGGCGCATCCGCCGGCGTCGGCTTCGCCATCCCCGTCAACACGGCGAAACCCATCGCCGATCAGCTGATCCGCTACGGAGTGGTGAAGAGGGGCTGGATCGACATCGACCCTGTCGAGCTCTTTCCTCAGCTCGTGGACTACTTCAGCCTCCCCGTGCAGAAGGGCATTCTCATCAACAAGGCGGGAGCAAACGCGCAGCAGGCGGGACTGCGCGGCGGCAGCCAGGGCAACGCGGTGCGCTCCGGCCGCACGATCATCTACGGCGGCGGGGACATCATTACCGAGGTCAACGGCCAGAAGGTGCAGGCCATGACCGATCTTTATAACGCCCTTGAGAGCACGAAGCCGGGGGAGATCGCGCGGGTAACCGTCATGCGCGGGACCCAGAGCAAGTCGTTCAACGTGCGTCTCGTCGAGGCGCCTCCCCAGAACCAGTAGCGCCTGCCCCATGCCGAAGCTGCAGGCCGTTTCCCCTTTTTCTCCCGCCGGTGACCAGGGGCGGGCCATTGAGGTGCTCTCCCGGGGCGTCCAGGACAATCTCCGCTTCCAGACGCTGAAGGGGGTGACCGGCTCGGGCAAGACCTTCACCATGGCGAAGATCATCGAGGACGCGCAGCTGCCAACCCTTGTCCTGTCGCACAACAAGACGCTTGCTGCCCAGCTGTACCGCGAGTTCAAGGACTTCTTTCCGCACAACGCGGTGGAGTACTTCGTTTCCTACTATGATTACTACCAGCCTGAGGCTTACGTGCCCGGCAAGGACCTCTACATCGAGAAGGACGCCTCCATCAACAAGGAGATCGAGCGGATGCGTCTGTCCGCCACCACGTCGCTGATGGAACGGCGGGACGTGGTGGTCGTGGCAACCGTCTCCTGCATCTACGGCCTCGGCAACCCCGAGGACTACCGCGAGATGAGGATCGAGCTGAAAAAGGGCGATACCCTCGACATGCGCTCCATCCTGCATCGCCTGGTGGCCTTGCAGTACGAGCGCAACGACGTTGCCTTCGAGAGGTCGCGTTTCAGGGTCCGCGGCGACGTCCTGGAGATCTATCCCTCGTATGCCAACGACGCCCTGCGCGTGGAGTTCTTCGGCGACGAGATAGAGCGGATCCGCAAGATCGACCCTCTTTCGGGAAACGCCGTGGAGGAGATGGAGTTCTGCACGATCTATCCCGCGAAGTACTTCGTCATGCCGCAGGAACGGCTGCGAAACGCCCTGCAGCTTATCCGCGACGAGCTGGCGCAGCGCTACAGGCAGTTCTGCGACGAAGGCAAGCTGCTGGAGGCGGAACGCATCAAGACGCGCACTGAATATGACCTTGAAATGCTGGAGGAGATGGGCTACTGCTCGGGGATAGAGAACTATTCCCGCCACCTCAGCGGCCGCAAGGAAGGGGAGCGCCCCGCGGTCCTGCTGGACTTCTTTCCGGACAAGTTCCTTGCGTTCATCGACGAGTCCCACGTCACCCTTCCGCAGGTACGGGGCATGTACGAGGGGGACAGGTCGCGAAAGCTGTCCCTGGTGAAGTACGGGTTCCGCCTTCCCTCGGCGGTGGACAACAGGCCGCTGATCTACAACGAGTTCGAGAGCCTCCTGGACCGCGCGATATTCGTCTCGGCGACCCCGTCTGAGGAGGAGGCCGCGAAATCGCTGCAGCTTGCCGAGCAGGTCATCAGGCCTACGGGGCTGCTCGACCCGCAGCTTGAAATCAGGCCCACCGAGGGGCAGATGGAGGACCTGTACGCGGAGATCCAGGCGCAGGTGAAGCGCAAGGAGCGGACGCTGGTGACCACCCTCACCAAGCGGATGGCGGAAGACCTCACCGATTACCTCGGGGAGCTCGGGCTGAAGGTGCGCTACCTGCACTCGGAGATAGAAACCATCGAGCGGGTGGAGATCCTGCGCGACCTGCGCTTGGGAACCTTTGACGTGCTGGTCGGCATCAACCTGCTGCGCGAAGGGCTTGACCTGCCGGAGGTCTCTCTCATCGCCATCCTGGACGCCGACAAGATCGGGTTTCTCATGTCTGCCACCTCGCTCATCCAGACAAT
>JBEKVA010000513.1:0-2819 GCA_049514475.1 Spirochaetia bacterium | reverse complement strand
CGACCTGACGGCTGTCTTCGACTGTCTCGAGGCGGAAGAGGATACCAAGGCATGAGTGATCGCAGTGGGCCCCTGGCCGGGGTCCTTTCATCTTCGGCAGCGCCCCCGTCGCAGGACCAGCGGCATTGGATGGCCCCGGTGCTCGTGGCGCTGATCGGCGCTTTCATGTCCATCCTGGATTCGAGCATCGTCAATGTCGCCATTCCCACCATCATGAACGTTTTCAACGCCGGCACCGACTCGGTGCAGTGGGTGTCCACCGTCTACCTGCTTGCCCTCGGCGTGGTGGTCCCCCTTTCGGGCTGGCTGGGGGACAAGATCGGCTATAAGCGCCTGTACATCCTTTCCATGGCGGTGTTCGTTGCCGGCTCTCTCCTGTGCACCCTGTCGTGGAGCATCAATTCGCTCATCGTCGCGCGGGTCATCCAGGCAGCGGGGGGGGGCATGATCATGCCCACCACCATGGCGATGATCTACCGCATGGTGCCGCGGGAGAAGATCGGCAGCGGCATGGGCATCTTCGGGATAGCCCTGATGGTGGCGCCGGCAATCGGGCCGACACTCGGCGGATACCTCGTTGAATACATCGACTGGCGGTGGATCTTCACCATCAATCTGCCCATCGGCGTCATCGGGATCCTCCTCGCCGTGTTCATTCTGCCCGAGTTCCAATCGAAGCACCCGGGCAAGCTGGACATCGGGGGTGCCATCACCTCGGCCGCGGCGCTCTTCTGCCTCCTGCTGGGGCTGAGCAAGGGGTCGCAGTGGGGGTGGGGGGCCGAGCCGACCGTGCTTCTTTTCGTCGCAAGCGTGTTTGCCTTTGCGCTCTTCATCTACATGGAGCTGACATCGGAGAATCCGCTGCTGGACCTTCGCGTGTTCAAGTATCTGAGCTTCACGATGGCGAACCTCATGGTCGTCGTGACCACGGTGGGCATGTATGCAGGCCTGTTCTACCTGCCGCTGTTCCTGCAGAACCTTCGCGGCATCGGGGCAATGGAGACGGGACTGCTGATGATGCCAGGGGCCCTCGTGTCCGCCGTGCTGATGCCCCTCACGGGGACCCTCTATGACCGCGTGGGCCCGCGGCCCCTCGCCATCGTCGGAATGCTGGGGCTCGCGTTCCTGACATTCCAGTTTCATTACCTGAGTCTTGCCACGGCCACGGCCACGGTCATGGTATGGGTCATGTTCCGGGGAGGCGTGATGGCGTTCTCCATGATGCCGGCGCAGACGGCCGCTCTTGCCGACGTTCCCACAGAGCTGATCGGCCGGGCCTCCTCCATCACGAATATCATCCGCAACGTGGCCAGCTCCCTCGGTCTGGCAGTCCTGACTTCCATCATGGACACGCGCAGGGCCTATCACGCCGCATGGCTCTCCTGGACGTTCAACTCGAGCAGCCAGGCGGCCACCGATGCCCTGTCGAAGGCAGGGGCGATGATGGGAGGGGGGGCGCGCGGCCGGGGAGTTGCGCTGGCCTACGTGCAGGGAATGGTGGCAAAGACGGCCTTTGTCAGCGCCATCGACGACATTTTCATCATAGCTGCTGTCTTTACGCTGCTGGCCCTGGTCCCCGCTTTCTTTCTGAAGAGGGGAGCCGCGGGCAAGGGACGCATGGGCGCGATGGCAGAGTAGCAGCGTCGAGACGGATTCAATTGCAACGAGGAGAGAGGAACAATCATGCCACGGAAAAACGTCATCATCCTGATACTGGTCATCGCGGTCCTCTGCGGCGCCGGCATCGTAGGATTCTACTGGTACGAGGGGAGCCGCTACATCTCCACCGATGATTCGCGCGTCGCCTCCAACGTCGTGGCGGTGAGCCCCGAAATCGCCGGCAAGGTCCTGGAGTGGCGCGTGAAGGACGGAGACATGGTCCAGGCGGGGGACATCCTGGGCCGGCAGGACCTCGGGGCAGCCCTGACGTCGGGGGCCATGAATCCCCAGACCATGGGCGCGGTTGCCGGTGTCGTTGCAGAAAAGGCCGTGCTGAAGGCACCCATCAGCGGCCAGGTGATCCTTTCCACCGCGGTCGTGGGCCAGATGGCGGCCCCCGGGATGTCCCTCGCGGTCATCGCGGACACTGACGGCCTCTACATCAGCGCCAACATCAAGGAAGGGGACATCTCAGAGGTGAAGATCGGGCAGACCGTCGATATCTCGATCGATGCGTTCCGCGGGCGGCACTTTCATGGACGGGTGGAAAGCATCGGGAGGGCCACCTCTTCGACATTTTCCCTCTTACCTTCCCAGAGCGGCGGGGGGAATTACACCAAGGTCGTGCAGGTGATCCCCATCAAGGTGAGCATCATGGATCAGGGCCCCGCCCGGCTGATGATCGGCATGAACGCCTCAGTGAGAATCCATCGCACATAGTGATTGAGGAGAAAAGATTGTGAACCATCTATCAGTAAAAGCAGTAAAAGGCGCGGCGATGCTGGCCATTGCCGCCGCGTGTGCCGTCAGCCTTGCTGCCTGCCAGCCAAAGGCGAGCACGGTCGTGACGGTGAAGGTAGCGGCTGCCCGCACAGCCGCCATTGCGCGTGACGTGGAGTTTTCCGGCGTGCTCGTCCCAAACAAGACGGTGAACATCTTCGCGAAGATCGCGGGTGTCGCGCGGATCGTGTCCGTGGACGTTGGCAGCCGGGTGAAAGAGGGAGACCTGTTGGTGCAGATCGACACCAAAGAGCTCAACGCGCAGCTGAAGATCGCCGAAGCGGCAGGCTCAGGGGTGGCCGACCAGGCCGCCCAGGCGAAGATCGGCATCGACACCGCCCGGCTGAACCTCGAAATCGCCCAGCGGGCGTACGAGCGGA
>JBEKVA010000512.1:0-4938 GCA_049514475.1 Spirochaetia bacterium | reverse complement strand
TGCACGTGGTCCTTCGCCGCGAAGCCGAACACGGGGACCGCGCCCCAGGTGCGAAGCTGGCGGTTGCCCGTCTCCCCTTCCGCAACGGGGGCATCCGGGTGGGCCATGTTGGGTATCTTCAGCGCCTCCTCGGTGAGCTTCTTCTCGGTCTCCTCGCCACGCGCTTCAAGCTCGGCGATCTTCTCCTTCAGCCGCTTGCCTTCCTCGATGAGCGGCGCGCGCTCCTCGGGTGGCAGCTTTCCCTTCATCCTGCCCGCGTTGGCGTTGCGGGAGGCGCGCAGGGTCTCCAGCTCCTTCAGGAGCAGGTTCCTCGCGTCGTAAAGCTCCACCACGAGGTCAGGGTTGGCGGTGACGTGCCTGGCTTTGACGTTTTCACGGACTGCGTCGATGTTGTCGCGGATGAATTTCAGATCGAGCATGCCGCGATAATAGCGGAGAGCCGGGGGTGTGTCAGCCCTCCAGCTCCGTGGCCCTGCGGGCAGCGGCCTCCACCGCCTCCATGACAGCGGCAGTGAACCCGCCGCGTTCCAGCGCCTGTACGCCCTGGATGGTCGTCCCGGCCGGGGATATGACCCGGCTGGCGAGCTCCATCGGGTGAGCGCCGTCCCTCAGCATGGCCGCCGCGCCCTCCAGGCCGGCAACGGCCACCGACAGCGCCGTCGGGTAGTCGAACCCCGAGGCAACACCGCCGAGCGCCATGGCGTGCACGAACGCGAAAACGTAGGCGAGCCCCGAGCCGGACACGCCCGTCATTGCCGACATGAGCTTTTCCTGGATCTCAAGGGGGGCACCCAGGGCAGTGGCGATACTGAGGCTGTCCTGGCGCATCTGCGGCGTTGCCGCCGCATGGAACGCAACCCCGACGAGTGATGCGCCCTTGACCGCCGCGAGGCTTGGCATGAACCGTGCCACCTGGTCGGTGCCGAGGCCTGCCGAAATCGCCTGGATCTTCGTACCGGCAAGTATCGAAATAACCTGTTTCCCCCTGGCTTCCTTCGGAAGAGCGGCGGAAAAGGCGGCAAAGTCCTGAGGCTTCACGCAGAGAATGGTGATATCGCTTTGAACGAAGACCTCGGAGGCGCTCTCTGCGGCAACAAGCCTGCGTTCACGGGCCTCCACATCCACCCGCTCACGCTTGACGTCGTAGGCGAGAATCGACGCCCCGGGAAGCTTCTTTGCAAAGCCCGCGGCAAAGGCGGACCCCATGATTCCGAACCCGACGATTCCTATCCTTTTCATTAAATTAATGTAGCAGGGCGCCCGGAAGGTGTAAAGAAAGGCGCGCCATGCCGATGAGTCAGCATCGGGAACAGGGAGAGACGGCGCGATGAAGATCGGAGTACTTTCGGATACGCACGATCACCTCACGAACATCCGCAAGGCGGTTGAAATCTTTTCGAAAAACGGCGTGGAAGCGTTGATCCATGGCGGAGATTTCTGCTCCCCGTTCGTCATGGCTGAGTTCAAGCCGCTGGCCGACGCGGGACTGAAGATGCACGCCGTGTTCGGCAACAACGACGGCGACAGGGTCCTGCTGGTGCGCCGGGCAGGGGATTTCTGCACCTTCAGCGACGGGGTGCTCAAGGTGACCCTTGGCGGCAAAAAAATAGTCGTTCTGCATTATCCCGATCTCGGGGATGACCTTTTCCAGCTGGGCAGCTATGACCTGGTGATCTACGGGCACAATCACAAAGTGCGGGTGGAAGGGCGGGAGAAGAAGCTCCTGAACCCGGGCAGCTGTTCCGGGTACCTGACGGACGGCGCCACCGTTGCCCTGGTGGATACGGCCGGCATGGACGTGGAGATCGTCAGGCTGTAGCCATTTCTCTTGACCCCGGGCGTTCCGCTGAGTAGACTGGAAAATAGGTTCAAGTTGGGTTTCGCGAATGTCGATATGGGTATGTGAAAGGAAGGTCCTATGACCGTTGAGAGAATAGGCCCGCTCGATCCTGCATCGAACGTCAAAAAGACCGAGAAGCCCGCAAAGCTGAAGACGAAGAGCGAAGTCGATTCCATCAACGTCTCCGAGGAGGCGCGCTCCAAGGCCGAAGTATTCAAGGCGCTCGAAAGCGCGAAGACAGCCCCCAACGTCCGCCTGGACCGCGTGGAGGAAGTCAAGCGCAAGCTCCAGGATCCTTCCTATCCGTCGCAGGAGGTCATCGAGAAAGCCGCCGACGAGATCCTCAAGTCCTTCGGCATCTAGAGCTGACCTTCGTATCTTTGGGGTTACGGCGGAGGTATCCTTCGGGATTCTCCGCTTTTTTTTACTGCTGAACGGGCGCCGACGCGCGCAAGCGCGGCGGATTTAGGGGGAGAGTGAGCCATGCCGGACGTCCTTTTTCACATCCCGACTCGCGTCGTCTTCGGCCTGGATACCATCAACAGGATCGGACAGCTCGTCACCGAGTACGGTGAGAGGGCCTTCCTGGTCACCGAGGCAATCCTGTACGAGGGCAAGGTGATCAACAAGGTCCAGGACATCCTGGACAAGAAGGGCGTGCAGCACATCGTCTTCGACGAGGTGGTGCCCAACGCCACCAGCAAGACCGTCGACGACGGGGTGACCCTCGCCCGCGGGTCCCACGCGGATGTGGTCATCGGGCTGGGCGGCGTGCGCACCCTTTCCATCGCCAAGTGCATCGCGATGACCGCCTCCTCGGACAACGACATGGATGACTTCCTCTCCGGCGTGCAGCCGCAGAAGCCGCCGCTGGCCTACATTGAAATTCCCACCACGTGCCCCGAAGCTCAGCCTCACCCTGCCGGCCAAGTACACCGCCACGACCATCATGGACACGCTGCTGGGATGCATGGAGGGATACTTTTCCGCCAAGTCGAACTTCCTCTCGGATACCTACCTGCTGCGGGCCATCGAGATCCTCGGCAATCTCATCAAGGAAGGGATACAGAACGTCGACGACATCAGGATGCGAATGAACGCGAGCATAGCGGGGCTCCTCATGGCGCTCGGTCTTTCCACAAGCCGCCTGGGGATCGGCTCGGCGTTGTCCTACGCCATCAACGCGCGATTCATGGCCCCCAAATCGTGGGTATCCACGATCCTCCTGCCCTACGTCATGGAGTTCGCGGTGAATGTCCGCGGGGACCGCATTGCGCAGATTGCGAAGCTTCTCGGCGAGGACATCAGCGATGCCTCCTCGGTGGAGGCGCCGGTGCGCGCCATCGACGCCGTGCGCAGGATCATCTCCTCCCTGGGACTTCCCACCCGTCTGCGCGAGTTCGACCTCTCGCTGGACGAGATGATCGAGGTGGCCGGGGTTGCCCGCAGCTTCGACATGATGAACTACCTCCCCCGCGTCGTCTCCACGGAAGACATCTACGAGATGATCAAGTCGGCGTTCTAGGCCGCCGTCTCGTTTCCTTGAAAGGCGGTCCCCGATGTTTCCCCTGGCCCGTCTCCGTGAGCTCTCCCCGCGTACGCGCATGCGCAAGATCGCGCGCATCCTGCAGGGCTTCGAGGTGGACCTGGCCGGTTGCCGGGCCGTAGACCGCCGGTACCTGGCAGGGTTGATAGCACTGCTGGGCGACCAGGCGCCCGCAGAAGCGCTCCTGGCCGCGCGCAGCCTTGGCGCGGCGGTACAGGCGGAGGCACCAGATTCCGCCCTCCTGCGCACGCTGAACACGCTTCGACACGACCTGCTGCACGCGCTGCATACGGAGCCTGCCGAGTGGGACCTCGTGCGTCCCGAGACGGGCATCCTCGACAGGTCAGGGGTTGCCGTCTCCCCCATGACCGTCTACCTGGAGGACATGCGCTCCCCGTTCAACGTCGGCTCCATATTCCGCACGGCGGAGGCATTCGGCGCCGAGCGGATCCTCCTTTCCCCCCGCACTCCCCTGCCAACACACCCGCGGGCAGAAAAGACTGCCATGGGGGCCTCGCACGCTATTCCCTGGGAAGTAGCGGAGCTTGCCAGCCTGCGCGGCCGCACCGACGTGTTTGCGCTGGAGCTTGGCGGCACGCCGCTGGACAGCTTTGCCTTTCCCGCGGCCGGCACGGTCCTGGTCGGCTCCGAGGAGCTGGGTCTCAGCCCCGAGGCGCTTGAGATTGCTGCCGCAGGATTGGGGCGCGTGAGCATCCCGCTGGCCGGCGCCAAGAGGTCACTGAATGTGGCCGTGGCCGTGGGGGTACTCCTGCAAGCGTGGGCACGCTCCTGCCGCCGGGTCTAGGCTCCGTCAAGCGCTTTCGCCTCTGCCGGTGTATCGGCCAGGAATCTCACGTTTCGCCAGGGGAGGAAAGAGAAAAACCAGCGGTCCTGGTATTGCCAGACCCTCACCTGCCGCCCTTCGGTCATGCGGGACAGGATGGGCTCCACAGTGTCCAGAAGGGATAGCGGGGCCCTGGTCCCGGAGCCCAGAAGGATGGAGCGCGGCAGGAGCGCGGAGATCTCCCGCTCGGGCATGTGCGCCTCCATGGTCTCCCCGGTATCCGCCTTGATTGTCGCGACAACCTTCAGCCGATCAGTCACCAGCGCCGGCTTGACCCGGATGACGGTACCCTTCAGGCCTTTGTTCATAGAACGCCTCCACGCCCACAAGTACGGGGTGCGGGGCCCGGTGATTCAGATTGGGGGGAGGGGGGGGTGACAGAAACCGCCGGTCACGAACGGGCCGGCCTCAGCTCAGCGCTTGAGGGCCTTCTCGATTTCCGGCTTGTTGAAGCCCACAATGATCTTGCCGTTCACGTCGATGACGGGCACGCCCATCTGGCCCGACTTCCGCGTCATCTCCTCGGCCTTGCGCTGGTCGGAGGCGACGTTGTACTCGGTGAACGGGACGTGCTGGGTGCGGAAATATTCCTTTGCCACTTTGCAATATCCGCAGGTGGGGGTCGTGTAGATCGTTACTGCCATCTGGTCGTCTCCATTGACATATTGAAATTAATATATAGTGAATAGAATGTCAAGTAGGCGAGGA
>JBEKVA010000511.1:0-2836 GCA_049514475.1 Spirochaetia bacterium | reverse complement strand
CGGGCATCGCCCTGGGCCCCGCCGCGCCGCTTTCGATGATCGAGTGGACTCTGGAGTATGCCGACTATATCCTGTTGCTCTCCGTGAACCCCGGCTTCGGTGGCCAGGGATTCATCCCCAACGTGCTGGAGAAGGCGCGCGCGCTGCGCGCCGATCTGGCGCGGCGCGGGCTGTCGACCATGATCATCGAGGCTGATGGAGGCATCAACAAGGACACCATCGCCAGGTTCGGGGCGGCGGGCGTCGACGCCCTGGTGATGGGGTCCGCGATATTCGGCGCAAAGGACTACCCCGCCACGATTGCAGACATGCGCCGCCGCGCTGAAAGCGGAGCGGAGACGGGGGGGGGCAGGTGATCGTCATCAAGAACGCAACCTGGTCGGCGAAAATCGCCGAGCAGGGAGCGGAGCTGAAGAGCCTGGTCAACCTTACCACGGGACAGGAATACATGTGGCAGGCGGACCCGGCCTGGTGGGCGGGCACGGCGCCGGTGCTTTTTCCCGTTATCGGCGGTCTGAAGGAAGGCGCGTACAATTTCGAGGGAAAGCAGTACAAGCTGCCATCCCACGGCTTCGCACGGGCAAGCCTGTTCACGGCAACCCGCACCGAGGCGGATTCCGCCGAGCTCACTCTTCTCTCCACGGCCGCAACGCGGGAGAATTACCCGTTCGACTTCGCCCTGAAGGTCTCTTTCGTTCTGGAGGGCTCGGGCCTGGCCGTCCGCTATGACGTTTCCAACACGGGGTCGCAGCGGATGTACTTCTCCATCGGCTCGCATCCCGCTTTCAATCTGCCTTTTGCCGGCGGGGCGCTTGAGAACTACTACGTCCTTTTCGAGCGGGAAGAGCAGATGGTGCGCTGGTTCTTCAAGGACGGCATCATCCCGGCGGGAAAGACCGAGGATGCGCTGGATAATAGCCGCATCCTCAGCCTCTCGCGGTCGAGCTTCGACGCGGGGATCATGATCTTCAAGCACCCCGCTTCTCACGAGTTTTCCATCGTGAACAGCCGCAATGCGAAGGCCATCAGGGTGATTACCGACGGCGTGCCCTACATGGGCGTCTGGACAAAACCCGGCGGTGCTCCCTTCCTCTGCATTGAGCCGTGGCATGGCATCCCCGATATGAGCGATACCTCGGGCAACATCGCGGAGAAAGAGGGAATCATGAGCCTGGAACCGCGCGGGTCATTCAGCACGGGATACCGGGTGGAGATTTCCTGAATGACTCCGGTCGGTCATGGGTAGCTCGTTTGAAGCGCCCAATCCGTGTAAGCCTCGGCAACGTCTACGTTAGATTTATCAATGACCTGTGTCGGAACGTCGATGACTTTGCCGACACTGTAGCCAAGGACTTCATGCAAGAAGACCGCCCGGATCAACTCCCGTCCATGGTCGACGGGGCCGACATCTACGGTTGCCGTCAACTTACCTTTGCGAATGGAGGTATAGCCGGATTTCAGCCCGTCTGCGCCTATGGTTATTATCCCTGAGGTGCCATCCCAGGGCTTTAGGCCGCGGGCTTCGACTGCCTGCTCCGCGCCCTGTCCCATTTCTTCGTTTTCACCATATATCAGATTTACGTCGGGGTGCGCTTCAAGCAGGTTTTCGGCCGCCTGCATTCCTTTGTCGCGCACGTAGTCACCGCGCTGCTCGCCAAGCACCTGGAGCCCCGGAAAGGCGGAAATAGCATCCATGAATCCCGCCTTTCGGGAAATCGCCCAGTGCCCCGGCAGTCCCCAGACCAAGAGAATTTTCCCTTTGCCTTTCAGCATCCGCGCAGCATACTGGCCCACGAGGTAGCCAGCCTGGTAGTGGTTGTTGTAACCGACCACGGAAACGGCGTTGAAGTCGGTTTCTTTCCACAACTCGTGCGGCATATTGAACATGTAGATCGCCGTCCCCCTCTTCATTGCTTTCTTGAAGACGGCATTCATTGCATCGAAATCGCCCGCTGAGCTGACGAGAATGGCGTCATACCTCTTCGTTGTCCAATTCTCAATGATGGCGATCTGGGATTCCACGGCTTGATGCTCACTCGGTGCGGCAAGTGTAAACTCGAACTTCACCCCGAATCTGGCTGTGATCTCTTTCATCATGGTCATCGCGCCGTGCTGGATGATGTCATAAAATTCGGAAGCGGCTGGAGGCGTGAACCCGATCCTGATCGTCCGCCCGGCGGCAACCTTGCGCACCGCGTTTTCGAAATTTTTGTCGCCCCACGGGAAGCAGGTATTGTCGGCTGCAAATGCATGCGTTGCAGCGACAAGGAAGAATGCGGCGAAGACGCATGGCACAGCGCGCGCTTGTGAGGCTCGCCTTGTTCCCCCGGACCTGGCCGGACTCCTGGTCCAAAAAATCCCAAGTTTCAGCATTGCATCGACCTCCTCGTCTTCGAGACCTTCTTGCACAATGCGGGAAAGTTACTGCTTTTCCACCGTGCTCGTTCCTTCTAAGCGGTGGACTGCCCTCGCAGATCCAGCATTCTTCCTACCGCCTCCTCGTGCTGCGCACTCTTCCCAAGTGGTCGATAGACACCGCGAGGAGTATGAAGAGACCCATAACAATGGTTTCCCAATAGGGATGGACGCCGAGCATATTCATCGCGTTCTTGATTAAGTACAGCAGGAGAGCTCCAATAGCCGTGCCCAGTAGACTTCCTCTTCCACCGGAAAGCCGTGTTCCACCGATCAGGACGGCGGCAATTGCCTCGAACTCGTATCCCTTCCCCATTTCAGGATGCACCGTTGTCAGACGCGAAGCAAGCATGATGCCGGAGATCGCGGCGAGAAGCCCGGCCAGGGCGTAGATTTCGATTCGCACATGGTCGATGCGCAC
>JBEKVA010000510.1:0-2841 GCA_049514475.1 Spirochaetia bacterium | reverse complement strand
CACGTGCAGGCCCCCGAGGGTCTTCACCTCGAGGTAGTCCGCCTGCCACTTCACGTACTCGTCGGCCAGCGTCGCGCGATAGACCTCCTCGGAGGCCTGCGTTCCCGCCCTTTTGCGTGAGCGGAACTCGGGATTGCCGCCCAGCTTGATGTCGGTGCCTCGGCCGGCCATGTTGGTGGCGATGACCACGGCGCCCTTCTGCCCCGCCTCCGCGATGATCATGGCCTCCCGCGCGTGGTTCTTTGCGTTCAGCACCTCGTGGCGGATGCCGCGGGCCACCAGCAGCCGCGAGAGCTTCTCCGATTTTTCGATGGAGACGGTCCCCACGAGCACCGGCTGGCCCTTGGCGTGCAGCTCGGCGATGGCGTTGCAGATGGCGGTGAGCTTCTCTTCCTCGGTGAGGTAGATCTCGTCGTCGCTGTCGGAGCGGACCACGGGCCTGTTTGTCGGGATGACCACCACGTCGAGGTTGTAGATCTTGCCGAACTCCTGCGCCTCGGTGTCCGCCGTGCCGGTCATGCCGGCGAGCTTGCCGTACATGCGGAAATAGTTCTGGAAGGTGATGGTGGCCAGGGTGCGGTTCCTCGCCGCGATCTTGATGCGCTCCTTCGCCTCGATGGCCTGGTGGAGGCCCTCGGAGTAGCGCCGGCCGTAGAGGATGCGCCCCGTGAACTCGTCGACGATCTGCACCTTGCCGTCCTGCACGACGTAGTCCACGTCCTTCGCGTACATGCGGTGGGCGCGCATTCCCTGGGTGAAGTAGTGGAGGAACTCGAAGTTCTCCTCGTTGAAGAGGGAGTCCTTGATGAGCCCGCGGCGCTGCAGCAGCGCCTCGATGTGATTCATGCCCTGGTCGGTGAAGGTGATGCGCTTGTTCTTCTCCTCCAGCTTGTAGTCCCCCGCCGGCTGCGCGTCCCCCTCGGGATAGGTGCCGGTGGCGGGGTCCTTCTCGCACTCCACGAGCTGGTCGACGAGCTTGTTGACCTCCGCGAACTTGAAGGTGTCGTCCTCCGCCATGCCGGAGATGATCAGCGGGGTGCGCGCCTCGTCGATGAGGATGTTGTCGATCTCGTCCACGATGGCATACGCGTGGCCGCGCTGGACCTTCTCCGTCGGGCTCCAGCACATGTTGTCCCGCAGGTAGTCGAAGCCGAACTCGTTGTTCGTGCCGTAGGTGATGTCCTGCGCGTAGGCCTTCTTGCGCTGCTCGTTGTCCATCTGGCTGAGGATGACCCCCACGCTCACCCCGAGCAGCCCGAATATCGGGCCCATCCAGCCGGCATCCCGCTCGGCCAGGTAGTCGTTGACCGTGATGACGTGCACGCCTTTTCCCGTGAGGCTGTTCAGGTAGGCGGCGGGCACGCTGGCGAGGGTCTTGCCTTCGCCGGTCTTCATTTCGGTGATCCTGCCCTTGTGCAGCGTGATGGCGCCCATGAGCTGAACGTCGAAAATACGCTCCCCCAGCTTCCGCCGCGCCGCTTCGCGCACCAGCGCGTATGCCTCCGGCAGGAGGGAATCAGGTGACTGCCCCTCGGAGATGCGGCGGCGGAAATCGTCGGTCTTCAGCGCGAAATCAGCCTCCGCGATGCCCATCATCTCGGGCTCCAGGGCGTTGATTTTCTGCAGAAGGGGCACAAGCTCCTTGAGATCGTGTTCGTGCTTGGAGCCCAGGAAGAAAGTGAGAACGGTCTGCAACTGCATATACTACCATTGTATCCTCCGGGCAATTGACAGGTCAAGGGAAGGCCGCTACCATGGAACGCCGATGCATCATCACCTCCGCATACCGTCCTTTGCCGCCTTCTGCGCCCTCCTTGCATTTTCGCTTTTCCTCGGCGGCTGCCAGAGGAAGGGAATCGAGGAGCTTCTCAGCACGGAGCTCTTCTCTCTTTCCCTGGGAAAAATGGAAGACCAGGTCGACCTGTTCCAGTTCGAGGGGTCCTCCGTCGAACGGACCAACAGCGTATTCATGCGGGACGGGTGGTTCTATATCGCAAATGGGAACGCGGGCAAGATCATGGTCTTCTCCTCCTACGGGGACCTGATTTTCCTCCTGTACAATCCCCTGAAGAACCCGCCGCCCACCATCCTGCCTCCGCTGGATCCCAATGCCAGCGGCGAGGTGAGCACGCGCGGCGCGGTGGCCTACCCGTTCTCCGATATCGGTGAGATTGCCGTCAGCAGCGACAAGACCCTCTACGTGGAGGACGCCGTCACCGACGCGAAGGCGGTGAAGGACCCTGACAACGGCGTCATCCTCAGCCGCGTCATCCAGCGCTTCGACCGCAGGGGAAAGCCGCTGGGATACATCGGGCAGGAGGGCATCGGCGGAAAGCCGTTTCCGTTCGTCTCCGCACTGCACGTGACGGAGAAAGACCAGCTTGTCGTGGTGTGCCGGCTGCCGCAGTCGTGGGAAGTCTACTGGTATTCGCGGGAAGGCGCTCCGCTGTACCAGGTGGAGATCGACAACGCGCACCTGCCGGTCAAGCCGCAGAAGGGCGTGACCCCCGTGCTGGTCAACATCATCCCCGACCTGCAGTCGTCCCTGCTGTATCTCCTGATCTATTCCTATAACACCCCCAGCGACTCGACATCGGTGCAGGGGGCCGCGCAGGACAACGTCGGCGCGCGGGTGTACCGCCTGGACCTGCGCACGGGCCGCTACGACCCCGCCTCCGTGGAGTTCCCCCAGAACCCGCCGCGGCGCGAAAAGGCGGGCCTGAAGACCACGGAGATCCCCTCGCCGCCCAGCGACCTGCTGGGGGTGAGCGCCAGCGGGTATTTCACCCTCATGGCCTATACCGACTCCAACCTGTACACACTGGAGATCCTGGACGCGGC